>JANOLA010000093.1:0-12093 GCA_031419535.1 Burkholderiales bacterium
GTCGCGTGCCTTGCCGCTCTTGTCGGCATGCACCGCCACCAGATGCGGCACGCCCCCGCCCTGGGTGTAGGTGTTGCGCACCGTGTGCCCCGGCGCCTTGGGCGCGACCATCCAGACGTCGAGGTCATCGCGCGGTACGACCTGGCCGTAGTGCACGTTGAAGCCATGCGCAAACGCCAATGAGGCGCCCTGCTTCATGTTCGGCTCGACATCGGCCTTGTACACGGCGGCGATCTGCTCGTCGGGCAAGAGCATCATCACGACGTCTGCCTTCTTCACAGCCTCGGCCACTTCGGCGACGCGAAGGCCGGCCTTTTCCGCCTTGTTCCACGAGGCCCCGCCCCGGCGCAAGCCGACGGTCACCTTGACGCCGCTGTCGTTCAGGTTTTGCGCGTGGGCGTGGCCCTGCGAACCGTAGCCGATGATCGTCACGTTCTTGCCCTTAACCAGGCTCAGGTCGGCGTCTTTGTCGTAGTAAACCTTCATCGCTTGCTCCTTCGATTGACTGTCGTAATGGCGGGCAGACGGGATTGTCAAACGCGCAGGATGCGCTCGCCGCGACCGATCCCGCTGGTGCCGGTGCGCACGGTTTCCAAGATCGCCGTGCGGTCGATCGCTACCAGAAACGCGTCGAGCTTGCCGGTATCTCCCGTCAGCTCGATCGTGTAGCTCTTCTCCGTCACGTCGATGATCCGGCCGCGAAAGATGTCGGCCATGCGTTTCATTTCCTCGCGCTCCTTGCCCACGGCGCGAACCTTGATGAGCATGAGCTCGCGTTCGGTGAAAGCGCCTTCAGTCAGGTCGACCACCTTGATCACCTCGATCAGCCGGTTCAGGTGTTTCGTGATCTGCTCAATCACTTCGTCCGAGCCGGTGGTCACGATCGTCATGCGCGACAGCGATGCGTCCTCGGTCGGTGCGACGGTCAGGCTTTCGATGTTGTAGCCGCGCGCGGAGAACAAGCCGACGACGCGCGACAAGGCTCCAGGTTCGTTCTCGAGGAGCAGGGCGATGATGTGTTTCATGGTTCTGGTTCGGTGCGCTGATCGATCCGCTGGCGGTAACCCGCGGACCTCGGCAACACCGAGTCGCTGACTGATTGTTGAATTGGATGGGTTCGGTCGATTGCCGAGGCTGAAGCCCGCTTTGCGTGGACTGCGCCACCGGTGCGGTAACACCGGCTCGCTCGCCCGCGCGCCGCGCGCTAAAGGTCTTCGGAGCCCAACAGCATCTCCGTGATGCCCTTGCCCGCCTTCACCATCGGCCAGACGTTTTCCGTCGGGTCGGTGCGAACATCGAGGAATACGGTCCGATCTTTGAGGCGGATCGCCTCGCGCAGCGCGCCTTCCACGTCGCCAGGCTTCTCGACCAGCAGCCCAACATGCCCATAGGCCTCGGCGAGTTTCACGAAATCGGGCAGCGCGTCCATGTAGCTGTGCGAATAGCGCCCGCCGTAGTCGATCTGCTGCCACTGCCGAACCATGCCGAGATAGCGGTTGTTCAACGAGACGATCTTCACCGGCGTCTTGTACTGCAAGCAGGTCGACAGCTCCTGAATGCACATCTGGATCGAGCCTTCGCCCGTCACGCAAAACACGTCGGCTTGCGGCTTAGCGAGCTTGATGCCCATCGCATAGGGCAGGCCCACGCCCATCGTGCCCAGGCCGCCGGAGTTGATCCAGCGCCGCGGCTCTTCAAAGCGGTAGTACTGCGCCGCCCACATCTGGTGCTGGCCAACATCGGACGTGATGTAGGCGTCGCTGCCCTTGGTCAACTCCCAGAGTTTTTCGACGACGAACTGCGGCTTGATGACCTCGGCGCTGTTCTTGTAGCTCAGGCAGTCCTGCTTGCGCCACTGGTTGATCTGCCCCCACCACGCCGAGAGCGCCGTCGCATCCGGCTTGGCCGGGCTTTCCTTGACCTGTGCGATCAAGTCCTGCAACACGTCCTTGACGTCGCCCACGATCGGAATGTCGACGCGCACGCGCTTGGAAATCGACGACGGGTCGATGTCGATGTGAATGATCTTGCGCTCGACACTGGCGAAGTGCTTCGGGTTGCCGATCACCCGGTCGTCGAAGCGCGCGCCCACCGCGATCAACACGTCGCAGTTCTGCATCGTCATGTTGGCCTCGTAGGTGCCATGCATGCCGAGCATTCCCAAAAACTTCGGGTCGCTCGCCGGATACGCGCCCAGGCCCATCAAGGTGTTGGTGCAGGGGTAGCCCAGCAGATCGACAAGCTGGCGAAGCTCCGCACACGCGTTGCCCAGGATCACGCCGCCGCCGGTGTAGATGTAGGGGCGCTTGGCGGACAACAGCAACTGCACCGCCTTGCGGATCTGGCCGCCGTGGCCCTTGCGCACCGGGTTGTAGGAGCGCATCTCCAGCGTCGCCGGGTAGCTGTACGGCGTTCTATTGAGCGAGATGTCCTTGGGAATGTCCACCACCACCGGCCCAGGCCGGCCGCTGCGCGCGATGTGGAACGCTTTCTTCATCGTCAGCGCGAGATCGCGAACGTCCTTGACGAGAAAGTTGTGCTTGACGATCGGGCGCGTGATGCCGACGGTGTCGCATTCCTGGAAGGCGTCCAGACCGATCGCAGGCGTGGGTACCTGGCCGGTGATGATGACCATCGGGATCGAATCCATGTACGCCGTGGCGATGCCGGTCACGGCATTCGTGACGCCGGGTCCGGACGTCACCAGCGCCACGCCGACCTCGCCGGTGGCACGCGCATAGCCGTCGGCAGCGTGCACCGCCGCCTGCTCATGGCGCACCAGCACATGCTCGATGCTGCCCTGCTTGTACAAGGCGTCGTAGATGTAGAGAACGGCCCCTCCGGGGTAGCCCCAGAGGTACTTCACGCCCTCGGCTTGCAGGCAGCGGACGAGAATTTCCGAGCCGTTGGGATCTTCGGTGGGTGGGTTGGGCTGAGCTTGCGCAGCTCGCCGCAGTTCCGCGGCAGACATATCCATTTGAACCTCTGCGATTTTCTCTAACGAAAAACCATCGGTGCACCTCTCCCGGCCCTCGTGAGGTGGGTGTGGTGCCAGCTTGGTCCAAGCGCCTTTCCCCTCGGGATCGGGGCGGCCGCGTTGGGCGTTGAATTGTGCGAAGCAGCATTATGTCATCGCTTCAACGGCTGCGACACTGCTGAAAACCAGCATCGAATCGCGATGAGATAATCGCGCCCGTTTTCTGGGCCGAGGCCCGAGGCGCGCCGCCGTTGGCATCTGACAAAGAACTTTCCGACTTCCTCAAGAGCGTCGAGAAGCGCGCCTTCAAGCGTGCGGTCTACGCCGTTCGCGACGACGACGCGGCGCTCGACATCGTGCAAGACACGATGATTCGGCTGTCGGAAAACTACGCCGACCGCCCGGCCGCGGAGTTGCCGCTGCTGTTTCAGCGCATCCTGTCCAACGCGACGATGGACTGGTTTCGACGCCAGAAGGTGCGCAACGCGCTATTCAGAAACTTTTCCGACTTCACCGGCGCTGGCGACGACGGTGAAGACTTCGACATCCTCGAATCGCTCGAAGCGCTCAAACCGGATGGTCGCGCCGAAGCAGAAAGCGCGGCGGACTCGCTGTCACGGGCACAAATTCTGCACGCCATTGACGCCCAGGTGGCCGAGCTGCCACGGCGTCAACGCGAGGCCTTCTTGTTGCGTTACTGGGAGGAACTCGATGTTGCCGAGACCGCCGTGGCCATGGGATGCTCGCAGGGCAGTGTGAAAACGCACTGTTCCCGGGCAGTGCACGCATTGGCCAAGGCCCTCAAGGCCAAAGGAATCACACTGTGAAGGGCACGAACTTGACGAGCACCAACTCGGCCGAATTGTTTTCCGCGCTGGCTTCGGCCCAGGCTCGGTTTGCGCTGCGCGTTGTCTCGCGGCTGAACGAAGGCGCACAGGCTCTGGCCCCAGAAGTCACCGAGCGCTTGCGGTTTTCGCGCGAGTCGGCCCTGCAGCGCGCGCGTGCCGTGCGCGCGGCCAACGCCGCGGTGCCCAGCCTGAGCGTCGTGAACTCGGGCTCCCTGGTGCTGAGCGGCTGGTTCAGCACCTGGGGCGTGAAGGTCGCGTCGCTGCTACCCCTGATCGCCCTGATTGCCGGGCTGGTGCTCATCCAGCACGCCCAAACCGAGGCACAAATCTCCATTGCCGCGGAAATTGACGCGGACTTGCTCTCCGACGACCTGCCGCCCAAGGCCTACATTGACGCCGGGTTTGTGGAATACCTCAAATTGCCCAAGGATTGAGACTTGCGAGTCGTGACGGAGACTTTGACTCATCTTCGAACTGCCTTCAGTTCGGCGCTCGGTGACGCACTGATAGGCGTTGCACTGCTCGGCGCAGTTGAGTTTTCATCTGCCGCGATGGCGCAGGCGCCTGCGCAAACGAGCGCGCAGGCGCAGCCCGCCGCGCCCAATCGCGTTGTCGCCAATCCCTCGGCCAATCCCTTGGCCAATCCCGCGACCAAACCCACCCCCAAACCCGCCAACGAGGCCAAGCCGCGCTGGCAGGACCTGAGCGGCGCACAGGCCGACATCCTGAAGCCGCTCGAGCGCGAGTGGCCGTCCATCGACGCCGAGCGCAAACAAAAGTGGCTCGCGATTGCAGTCAAGTACCCCGCCATGGCACCAGCGGAACAGGCGCGCGTGCAGGAGCGCATGGCCGACTGGGCAAAGCTCAGCCCGAAAGAACGCGGCATGGCGCGCCAGCAGTTTCAGGCGGCCAAGCGCGTTGCACCGCAAGACCGGCCCGCGCAATGGGAGGCGTACCAAGCGCTTCCCGTCGAGCAAAGGCGCAAGCTTTCGGAGCAGGCGGCCGCGCCCGCGCCCGTCAATGCCGGCAACGGCCAACGGCGCAACGCGGCGGCCGAACGCACAAACGGAAGGCCCGTTCCGGCGCTTGCCAAGTCCAACATCGTTCCCAATCCGGCCCATTCGGCGCCGCCCACACCCATCACCTCGGCCGCGGTTCAGGCGCAGCCGGGCGCCACCACGACGAGCATTGCCAAGAGAGCGTCGCCCCCTGCCCATCAACAGCCGGGCTTGCCCAAGATCGCCGCGAGCCCGGGCTTCGTCGACAAGACCACCCTGTTGCCCAAGCGCGGCCCGCAGGGCGCTGCGGCACGCTCTGCCGCCGCCTCCGAACCCGCCCGGAATCAGTGAGTCGCTTGGCGCCGTCGCAAGACTTGCTGAGCTTGCGCACGCCCAGCCTGCGGCGCCGCATGGTCTGTTTCGTCTATGAAGGTGTGCTGCTGTTCGCGGTGGTGACAATCGCGGCCTACCTGTTTTCCAGCCTCTCGCAGCAACGCCACGCGTTGACGAGCCGCGGCCTGCTCCAGTTCTATCTCTTTGTCGTGCTCGCCATCTACTTCGTCTGGTTCTGGACGCATGGTGGCCAGACTCTGGCGATGAAGACCTGGCGCATTCGATTGCTCGGTCGCGACGGAGCGCCGGTTTCCCAAGGTCGGGCGTTGGCACGCTATTGCCTGTCGTGGCTGTGGTTCTTGCCGGCGCTGCTGGTCGCTTGGGCCACCGGTTCGGCCCAGCTGTGGGTGCCTCTGCTGGGCCTCGTGCTCGGCGTCATGGGCTATGCAGCCCTGTGCTTCGCGCATCCGGATCGCCAGTTCTTGCACGACGCGCTGTGCAGCACGCGCTTGGTCAGCACCGCCACTCAAGCGTCGGGCTGAGCCAGAGCTCGGGGCCGACACCCGAGGCACAATCTCAAGCCATATGACCAACCCCCACAAGGGACGCACCGGCTTGTCGCGAATCATGCATGCCGCCGGCTATTCAGCTGCGGGCTTGAGCTCCGCGTACCGCAGTGAAAGCGCGTTTCGGCAAGAGTTCTGGTTGGCGGCGGTGCTGGTGCCGGCGTCGTTCTGGCTCGGGCGCGGCTGGGTCGAGACGAGCCTGCTGCTCGGTTCGGTGATGCTGGTGCTGATCGTCGAGCTCCTCAACTCCGCCGTCGAGGCCGCGATCGACCGTGTCTCGTTCGAACTTCACGACCTCTCCAAACGCGCCAAGGACTACGGCAGCGCGGCGGTCTTGCTGTCGCTGCTGCTGTGCGCGGGCGTCTGGGGCGGCGCGATCTGGACTCGGTTCAATGGCTGATCGCCCTGCGGCAACCGGCCCGACGCTGTGCGTGTACTGCGGCTCGCGGCCCGGCACGCTGCCGGCTTTCACCCAGGCGGCACAGGCGGTCGGCACACAGATCGGCCGTCGCGGCTGGAACTTGGTGTACGGCGGCGGCCGCTCGGGGTTGATGGGTGCGGTGGCCGATGCGGCGATCGCCGCCGGTGCCTGCGTGATCGGCGTCATTCCGCAAAGCCTGATGGAGCGCGAAGTCGGGCATACCGGTCTGGCGCAGTTGCACGTGGTGCAGACGATGCACGAACGCAAGCTGATGATGGCGCAGCGCTGCGACGCCTTCCTGGCGCTGCCCGGAGGCATCGGCACTTTCGAGGAACTGTTCGAAGTCTGGTCATGGCGCCAATTGGGCTACCACGACAAGCCGCTCGGCCTGCTGAACGTTGCCGGCTACTACGACGCCTTCGCCTCAATGATGCGCGGCGCTGAAGCGCACGGCTTCGTCACGCCGGCGCAGCGCCAATTGCTCGAAGTCGAAACCGATCCGTTGAAGATGCTCGACACGCTGGCCGCGCGCATGGTGCTGGCCACCGCGCCCGACGACTATCGCAGCATTTGACGAGCGCGCCGCAGCTGCTGCGCGGCAGGCGTCGCCAAGAATTCAGACCGCGTCTTCGTCGGTCTCGCCGGTGCGAATGCGCACCACCTGCTCAACCGCCGACACAAATATCTTGCCGTCGCCGATCTTGCCGGTTTTCGCCGCTTTCACGATCGCTTCGATGCAGCGATCCACGTCGCCGTCCTTCACCACGACCTCCACCTTCACCTTGGGCAGAAAGTCGACCACGTACTCCGCACCGCTGTAAAGCTCGGTATGGCCTTTCTGGCGCCCGAACACTTTGACTTCCGTCACAGTGAGTCCGGTCACGCCGACCTCGGCCAGCGCCTCGCGCACCTCTTCCAGTTTGAACGGCTTGACAATCGCGGTGATTTGTTTCATGGGCGGCTCGCTGGTGCAGGATGACGACTAGTTTACGCGCGGAATTTCGACGTGATCGGGTAGCGCCAATCGCGCCCGAACGCGCGGTGCGTGATGCGGATTCCGACCGGCGCCTGGCGCCGCTTGTACTCGTTGATCTTGATGTGGCGCGTGACGCGCTCGACGTCGGCCTGCGCGAACCCGGCGGCAGCGATCTGCGCGATGCTTTGGTCGTCTTCCATGTAGCGCTGCAAAATCGCGTCGAGCACTTCGTACGCGGGCAGGCTGTCCTGATCGGTCTGGTTGGCCCGCAACTCGGCCGACGGCGCGCGCGTGATGATGCGCTGCGGGATCACTTCCGCGCCTTGCGCATTGCGCCACGCGGCGAGCCGGTAGACGAGCGTCTTCGCCACATCCTTGATCACGGCAAAGCCTCCCGCCATGTCGCCGTACAGCGTGCAGTAGCCGGTCGCCATTTCGCTCTTGTTGCCGGTGGTCAGAACGATCGTGCCGAACTTGTTCGACAACGCCATCAGCAGCGTCCCGCGAATCCGCGCCTGGATGTTTTCCTCGGTCGCGTCTTCCGCCATGCCGGCAAATTCACCGGCCAGGCTCGTGCGAAACGCATCGATCATCGGCATGATCGAGATTTCGTCATAGCGCACGTTCAAGCGGTGCGCCATGTCGCGCGCGTCGATCCATGAGATGTCCGCCGTGTAAGGCGAAGGCATCATCACGGTGCGCACCCGCTCAGGCCCCAGCGCATCCACCGCCACCGCGAGCACGAGCGCGGAATCGATGCCGCCGCTCAAGCCGATGATGACGCCGGGAAACCCGTTCTTGCCCACATAGTCGCGCACGCCAGCCACCAAGGCGGCCCAGGCCTGCGCCTCCAGCCCGGGCAGCGGCACGATCTCGCCGGCAGCCGTCTGCGCGGTCACGTCAAGCAGCGTCAGCGCCTCTTCGAACATCGGCGCGCGCGCCGAGATTTCGCCGCGTGCGTCAAGCGCAAACGAGGCTCCGTCGAACACCACTTCGTCTTGCCCGCCGACGAGGTGCGAATACAGCAGCGGCATCGCGTTGGCCTTCGCGCGCTGCGCCATGCGCAGCTCGCGTTCGTCCGCCTTGCCCAGGTGGAATGGCGATGCGTTGAGCACGCACAGCACATCCGCGCCGGCACGTTTCGCGGCCAGCGCGGGCTCGTCGAACCAGGCGTCTTCGCAGATGTTCAAGCCAAAGCGCAGGCCTTCCACCTCGAACACCACCGGCCCCAGCCCCGCGTCGCGGCCGCTCGCGAAGTACCGGCGTTCGTCGAACACCTGGTAGTTCGGCAGTTCGCGTTTGCAGTAAGTGGCGACGATGCGGCCGCCGCTCAGCACCGAAGCCGCGTTGCAGCGCTGCGGAACCGCCCACGACTTGGACCTAAGATCGGCCAGCTCACCCAATTGATGCGGATGCCCGACCACGACAAACAAGCCCGGCAAATCGGCCAAGGCACGCGCGCAGTCTTGAACCGCTGCGGCGCACGCCTGCATGAACGCCGGCCGGAACAACAGGTCTTCCGGCGGATACCCGCACACGCCCAGCTCCGGGCTCAACACGAGGCGCGCGCCTTGTGTGTAGGCGTTGCGCGCGGCGTCGACGATGCGGCGCACGTTGCCGGCGAGGTCTCCCACCGTCGCATTGATTTGCGCGAGCGCCACTTTCACCGAGGGTTCTGCTGACATATGGCGCGTGCGGATCGAGCGAATGATTATGTCATTCGGACCTTCTCCGACCCCGAGGACATCGACGCAGCGCAGTGGAACGGATTGCTGGAGATGCAACGCGCCGCCACGCCGTTCATGCGGCTCGAGTACCTGCGCGCCCTGCACGCCAGCGGAAGCGCTTGCGCGCAAACCGGCTGGCAAGCGCAGTTCGTGGCCTTGTTCGACGACGACCGCATCGTCGCCGCGTGCGCGCTCTACCTGAAAGACCACTCCCACGGCGAATATGTGTTCGACTGGGCCTGGGCCGACGCCTACCAGCGCCACGGCCTCGCGTACTACCCGAAGCTGCTCTGCGCCGTGCCGTTCACGCCGGTGCCGGGTGCGCGCTTGTTGGCGCGCGATCCCCAGGCCCGCGTGGCGCTGTTGCGCGCCGTTCAGGCCATCGCGAGCCAGGCACGGCTGTCTTCAGTGCATGTCTTGTTCCTCGATGACGCCGACCAAGCCGCCGCGCGCGAAGCCGGCTGGATGATGCGCGGCAGCGTGCAATTCCACTGGGAAAACCGCGCGCCCGAAGCTTACGCCGACTTCGAACAATTCCTCGCCAGCCTGCAACGCGACAAGCGCAAGAAAATCCAGCAGGAACGGCGCCGGGTGCGCGACGCCGCTGTCAGCTTCACCGTGCTGCAAGGCCCGCAAATCGAAGCCGCGGACTGGGACTTCTTCTACCGCTGCTACACCTTGACCTACCGCCGGCACCGCTCCACGCCCTACCTGACGCGCGACTTCTTCGCGCGCATGGCGCAGGAGATGGCGTCGCACTGGTTGCTCTTCATCGCATCGCGCGCCGGCGAGCGCATCGCCGCGTCGCTGATCGCGCTCGACCCCGCAGAGCGCGTCGCCTACGGCCGCTACTGGGGCGCGATTGAAACGGTTGACTGCCTGCATTTCGAGGCCTGCTACTACCAGCCGCTCGCCTGGTGCATCGCCAACGGCTACCGGCGTTTCGAAGGCGGCGCGCAAGGCGAACACAAGATGGCGCGCGGGCTTCTGCCGGTGCAGACCTGGTCGGCGCACTGGCTCGCGCACCCGCAGTTCGCGTCGGCCGTTGCCGACGTCCTGGCGCGCGAAGGCGAAGGCGTTGCGAATTACCTCGACGAGCTGGAAACGCGCCAGCCCTTCAAGCGCGCCAACGGCCGCCAGCCCGTCACTTGAAGTCCCCCGCCAGCGCAGTCACAAACTCATCCGGCCGGATGTACTTGCGCAGCGCGGCATTCACTTGGGCGAGGGTCAACGCCGACAGTGCCGCGTCAACCCGGCCGGCGAGCGCGAACGTGCGTCCCAGATAGAGGTTGTTCGCCAGGCCCGACGCCAAGCTGCCGTCTTGCGCACGCGACAGGCGCCGAAAGTTGAGCAGGCCGCTCTTGCCCTCGGCAAGTTCCTGCGCGGTGAAGCCATCGCGCAGCGCGCGCTCGATCTCCTCGCGAAACGCGGTCTCGACCTTGGCGCGGTTCTGCGGCGCGAAGATCGCACTCGCCTGCCACGGCGAGTTCGGCTCGAACTGGCTCCAGTGCACGCTGCTGCGCACGTCGTACGACAGGCCTTCGCGCTCGCGGATGCGCTTCCACAGCCGCGAGTTGCCACCTCCGCCGAGCAGGAAGTTGGCCATCGTCAATGCCGGGTAGTCGGCGTCGTTGTCGGTCAGCGGCAGCGTGGCAAGCGTCAGCAGCGTCGCGTTCTGCTTGTCGGGCGTTATCAACACCAGCCGTTGCGCCTTGCGCGGCACGGCGGGCGTTTCAATGCGCTGAAACGCCACGCCCGAGCGCCAGACGGCAAGCCCGCCCGAAAGCGCCTGGCGCAGCGCCGGTACGTCGATGTCGCCGACCGCCGAGAACACAGCATGCGATGCGCCGTAAAAGCGACGATGGAAGGCCTTGACCTGTTCGATCTCCACCGTGTTCACATCGTGCATCCACTCGTCAAAGCTGCGCGCGTGACGCACGTCGCCGCGCGGGTAGGGGTTGCCCAGGCGCGCCAGCTCGTTCTCGGCCACGCTCTCGGGCTCCTTGCGCTGCTGCTCGATGGACGCAAAGGTCTGGCGCCGCCACTCGTCCAGCGCCTGCACCGGAAAGCTCGGGGTGCGCAACATTTCGCTCGCCAATGCCACCGCGTCGGCCAGGTGCTCGCGCCGCGAGCGCAGGTGCAGGCTCACGCGGCCGGGCTGGCTTTGCACGCTCAGCTCGGTCTTGAGTGCGTCCAGCCGGTCTTGCACCTGTTGGCGCGTGAGTATGGCCGTGCCCTTGTCGAGCAGCGCCGCCACGGCCTCGGAAACTTCCACTTGGCCCGCCAGCGACGGCGCGTCGCCGAGGTAGAGCGTCAGCACCGCCTGCGCCGCGGCACCGCGCGTGCCTTTAGCCAGCAGCGCGACCTTCACGCCGTCGATCTCGAAGCGCTGGGTTCGTGCGTCGATGTTCTCCGGCGTCGCTTCGAACGACTCGACCTTGGCCGCGGCCGCCTGCGGCTTGAACTCGCGCAGCGCCTGCGCGACGTCCACCTTGGCCGGGGCCGGCGCGCGCCGTGGCTTGTCGGTGGGCAAGTAGCTGCCCAGGGTTCGATTCGAGGCGAGGAATCGCTGTTCGGCCACCCGCTGGACGTCGGCGAGCGTGGCGTCGCGCACCCGGTCGCGCGTGAGGAAAAACAAGCGCCAGTCGCCCTCGGCGATCGACTCCGACAGCGCCAGCCCCACCGCCTCCGGGTTCGTGAACGCCTGCTCCCAGCGCTTCAGCCACTTGCCGCGCGCGCGCTGCAATTCTTCATTCGTGACGGGCTCGCTTGATACGCTTTCCAGCGTGGCCAGCAGCGCGGCGCGCGCCGGCTCCACGTCTTGCTCGGGCCCGAGCTGCGCGCCGAACATCGCGAAGCCTGGATCGGCCAGGCCCTGGGCAAAGGCGAAGGTGTCGGCAGCCAACTGCTTTTCCGTCAAGCGCTTGTGCAGGCGGCCCGAGGGCGAATCGCCCATCACCAGCGCGAGCAATTCGACGGCCGCGAAATCGGCGTGCGCGGCCGGCGGCACGTGGTAGCCCGCCAGCAGCATCGGCACGCCGCCCACCCGGCGCAGCGTGACGCTGCGTTCGCCGTCTTGCACCGGGTCCAGCGTGTGGTGCACGGCCCGGCGCTGCTTCGAGGCGGGAAGCGGGCCGAAAGACTGCGCGATCCACCCCAGCGTCTTCTCCACCGGGAAGCGCCCGGCGACGACCAGCGTGGCGTTGTCCGGTTGATAGTAGAGTTTGTAGAAGGCGCGCAGGTTGGG
>JANOLA010000094.1:0-7635 GCA_031419535.1 Burkholderiales bacterium
CCGCTACCTGGTGGTCGGTGCGCTGCTGCTGTTCGCCGCCGTCATGCTGCTCGGCCTGCTGCGGGGCCTGGCGTTCGCCGACGTGGTGATGGTCGCGATCAGCCAGATGGTGTCGATGGTGCCCGAAGGCCTGCCGGTGGCGATGACGATCGCGCTGGCCGTGGGCATGCAGCGCATGGCCGGGCGCGGCGCGATCATCCGGCGCCTGTCGGCGGTGGAGACGCTCGGCTCCACCACCGTGATCTGCAGCGACAAGACCGGCACGCTGACGCGCAACGAGATGACGGTCAGCGCGTTGTGGCTGCCCGGCGCGCGCCTCATCGACATCTCCGGCGTGGGCTATGCGCCGCAGGGGGTGCTCAGCGTTGCAGGGGTCCCGGTCGATCGCGCGGACAGCGCCGTCGGCGCCTTGCTGCGAGCGGCGGCGCTCTGCAACGACGCCGAGCTCGTGCCGCCGCGGGACGAGGTCACCCAGCCCGCCCGCGGACAGGCGAGCGGGCCTTCGGCGCTCACTCGGGAGTCCGCAGGGACTCGCTCGGTCCAGCCCCAGTGGAGTGTTCTCGGCGACCCGACCGAAGCCGCGTTGCTCGTCGCCGCGGTCAAGTACGGCATCGACGTGCAGGCACTGCGCCAGCGTGCGCCGCGCGAAGCCGAACTGCCGTTCGACTCCGAAAGCAAGATGATGGCCACCTGCCACGCCGGCGCCACGGCGTCGCGCAGGGTGCTCATCAAGGGCGCGCCCGAAGCCGTGCTGCGGCTGTGCGGGTCCAATGGTCCGGCGGCCATCCAGGCGGCGCGCGACGCGGCCGAAGCCATGGCCGGCCGGGCGCTGCGCGTGCTGGCGGTGGCCAGCGTGGCCGACGCCACGCCGGCCGCGATCGGCGCTGCCGATGCCACCGCTGCATGCGGCTGCGACGTCTTCGCCAATGGCTTCGACGCGTTCGAGGGCCGCGCCACGCTGCTCGGCCTGATCGGCCAGATCGACCCGCCGCGCGAAGAGGTCAAGGTCGCGGTGGCGCAGTGCCGCGCCGCGGGCATCCGGCCGATCATGGTGACCGGCGACCACAAGCTCACCGGACTGGCGATCGCGCGCGAACTCGGCATCGCGCGCGTTGCCGGGCCCGCAGGAGGCGAGGCGGCCGACCGTGCTGTCGACGGCGCCGAGCTGGAACGCATGAACGAGACTGATTTGCGCGTTAGCCTGCCCCACATCGCCGTGTTCGCGCGCGTGCACCCGGCGCAGAAGCTGCGCATCGTGCAGGCGTTGCAAGCGCGCGGCGATGTGGTCGCGATGACGGGCGACGGCGTGAACGACGCGCCGGCGCTGGCGTGCGCCGACGTCGGCGTGGCGATGGGCATCACCGGCACCGAGGTGGCGAAGAGCGCCGCCAAGATCGTCATCACCGACGACAACTTCGCAACAATAGTCGGCGCCGTCGAGCAGGGCCGCGTCGTCTACGCGAACCTGAAGAAGGTGATCCTGTTCTTGTTCATCACGTCGATCGACGAAGTCGTTGTGCTGTTGTTGGCCCTGCTGCTGGGCTACCGCCTGCCGCTGGCGGCGGTGCAGATCCTGTGGGTCAACATCGTCACCGAGAGCACGCTCACCGTGAACCTGGTGCTGGACCCGCCCGAGGGCGACGAGATGCGCCGAGCGCCCGTGCCGCGCGACGACCGCTTGCTCAGCAACGAGATGCTGCGCCGCGTGGCGATCCTGGTGCCGGCCGCCGTGGCGGCGACGTTCGGCTGGTTCGTCTGGCGCCAGGCACAGGGCGTGCCGTTCGACGTGGTGCGCACCGAAACCTTCACCGTGCTGGCGATGTGCCAGTGGTTCAACGTGCTGAACTGTCAATCCGCCACGCACTCGGCGCTGCGCCTGCACATCCTGCGCAATCCGTGGCTGCTCGGCGGCCTGGCGCTCAGTGTCGTGTTGCAGGCGGCGGTGCTGTACTGGGCGCCGCTGAATGAGTTGTTTCACACCGTCCCTGTCCCGCCGGCCGATCTGCTGCCGCTCGTTGCCGTGGCGAGCCTGGTGCTGTGGACGGAGGAGTTGCGCAAGGCTTTTGCGCGGCGCTGAGGAGGTTGGGAGTATTTCGGGCAGGCTTGCCCTACACCTTGCGCGCCGCAATCCGCACGCCATCGCGCACCGCGGGGGGCGGGTAGACGATGACCTGCGTGCCCGGCGCCAGCGTGCCGCGCAGCCACGCCATGTTGCCGTTGCGGCCGCCCAGCGCCACCGGCACAAGCCGCGCGCGGCCGCCATCGGCAACGAACACGGCGTGGCGCGGCGCCGCGTCGTTGCCATCGTTGCCACCGTTGCCCGAACCCGATGCATCGGTCGAGGCCTGCGCCGACAACGGAAACACCGCGCTGACGGGGACCTGGATCGCGTTCTCCCGCGCTAACGTGATGATGCGCACGCTGACACGATACGCGTCGCCGAGCGCCTTCCAGAGTGGCGCCGCGCTGGTGATCGCGATCAGAACGCGGACCCGTTGCTCCTCGACGCCGAGCGCCGAGACCTTGGTGAACGCGCCCGGCTCGACGCGCGTGACGCGCCCGTCGAGCGTGCCCGGCCCACCCCAGCGCTCGATGACCACGCGGCTGCCGGGCTGCGCCGATATGGCGTCGGTGGTGAGCAGTTCGGCAACCACTTCGAGGCGGCTGATGTCGCCCAGCTCGAGCAGCGGCGTGCCCAGCGTCACCGTGGCTTCGCTGCTTTGCAGCACGCGCAGCACCTGGCCGGCGACGGGAGCGCGCAGCGCGAGGCCGCGTGGCGTGGCACTGCCCGCCTGGCGCCCAGCGCCAGCTGTCACCTTTCGCCCGGCGCCAGCTGCCGACTCGCGCACCGCGCCGAGCGCGGCGCGTGCCTGTTCGAGGTCGTGCGTGGCGACATGCCGATCGGCGGTCGACGTTTCGATCTCTTTGTTCGCGGCAAGCACCGCGAGGCGATCGGTTTCGAGCCGGGTCGCGGCCACGAAACCCTGCGCCGCGAGCTTTTCGCTGCGGCTCAACTCGTTGTTCGCCTGGGCCAGCGCGACCTCGGCGCGGGCGATGCGCGCTGCAGCGCGCTCGATGTTCGCCTGCGCTCCCTCGACGCGCGCCGCCAGCTCGCGCAGCGTGCGCGCGTCGAGCAGCGTCGGCAGCACCGGCGTGAGCGTGGCCACTGTGGCGCCGGCGGCAACCACGTCGCCTTCGCGCAGGCTGCTGCGCTGCAAACGCCCGGTCAGCGGCGCCGACACCACATAGCGATCCGTCAGGCGCGTCTTGCCGTCTTCTTCGATGCCGATCTCGAAGCGGCCTTGCGTCACCGGCGCGAGTTCAACTTCCACCGGTCGCGGCGCGAAGGCCCAGGCCAGGGCGAGCGCGAGCGCCAGCACGATTGCGCCGGCGTAGTACCAGGACTTGTGTTGCATCGCCACTGCCATCCTTTCATTCGCGCGTCTTCAGCGCGGCCACCATGTCGAGCTTGTCGATGCGCCGGCGCACCACCAGCGCACTCGCCACACCCGCGGCGACGACGCTGGTTGCCGCCCACGCGTACGTGCGCGGTTGGATCACCACGGGAAAGAAAAACTGGTCGGACGCGAGCAGGCCCGAGATCAGGTGCACGAGGCCAAGACCCAGCGCCATGCCCAGCGGCAGCGCGATGGCGATGGCGATCGCCATTTCGCCGAGCAACAGGGCCGAAACCTCGGCGCGCGTGAAGCCCAGCACGCGCAGGCTGGCGAGTTCCCAGGTGCGCTCGGCCAGGGCGATGCGTGCGTTGTTGTAGACCACGCCCACCGCGATGATGCTGGCGAAGAACGTGAGAATGGTGCTCATGATGCGCACGTTGCGCGCACTCACCTCCTGCATATTGCGCAGCAGCGTCGCCTTGCTGAAGACGCCGACGATGCGCGGCATTTGTTTGCTCATGCGCAGCAGCGCCGGCTCGCTGCCGTGCTCCAGCGCGAGCGCGAACCAGGTCGATTGGTCGCCCTCTTGCAGCAGGCGGTTCAGGGCGCGCCGTTCCATGTAGGCGTTCAGGCCCATCATTTCATGCACCGTGGCGCTCAGCCGGACGTCGAATGCGCGCTGCCGGCCTTCCAGCACCTCGACGCGCACCGCGTCACCCACACCCAGCCCGAGCTTGACCGCGAGGCGGTCCGTCATCACCAGGCCGGTGTGCTCCAGGCGGTCTGCCTCGCGGTTGTCGATGCCGATGATGCGCATCAGTTCGGGGCTTCGCGTCATGCCGCGAATCGAGCCGCGCTCGAAGCGATGGCCGTTGACAAAGCGCACGCCCACGTCGCGCCCCGCTTCGGCGGCGGTCACGCCGGGCAGGCGCGCAACTTCGTTCCGGGCCACGCTGTCCGCGGCCTCCGTCATCCAGACGATCACGTCGCTGCGCATGCCGACATTGAACTGGGAGTCGACGAGGTAGTCGATCGCGTCGCGGAAGAAGTTGCCCATCACGACGATCGCCACCGCAGCCGCGACGCCGCTGATCGAGAGCGCGCTGCGCAGCGGCCGGCGCTCCATGTTGCGCAGAATCATGCGCAGCGTGACGCTGATCCGGGTGATGCCGAGTCGCTCGAGGAGCGTCGTGTGATAGCGGCCAGGGGCGGGAGGGCGCATCGCTTCGGCGGGCGCGAGGCGGGCAGTGGCGAGGATCGCGTTCAGGGTGCCGAGCACGGCGGTCGCCAGCGTGATGCCGATGCTCACGACCAGCAGCCACGGCGCGATGCGGTGCTCGAACGTGGGGAAACGAAAGAACTCGCTGTACAGGCCGGTCAGCAGCGTGCCCATGCGATCGCCCAGCGCCACGCCGAGCAGCAGGCCGGCACTGACGATCGCCAGCACCAGTTTCAGGTAGTGTGCGGCGATGCTTCGGTTCGCGTAACCCAACGCCTTCAATGCCGCGATCTGCTCACGCTGCGCCGCCACCAGTCGCGACACGACGACGTTGAGCAGGAACGCGGCGACGCCGAGAAAGATCGACGGCAGCACGGTGCCCAGCACTCGCTGCTCCTTGATTTCATTGTCGAGCATGGAGTGCGAGCCCTGGTCGTCGCGGCCATAGGCCTCGCGTGTGCCATAGCGCGTGAGTTGGCGCGTCAGCGCGGCGATCACGGCTTTCTCTTCGGCGCCGGGCGCGAGCTTGACGGCAATGCGATTGAACGCGCCATTCATGTCGTACGCCGCGGCGAGCACATCCTTGTCGACCCAGAACACGCCGAAGCCGCGCATGTCGGGCATGCCCATCATTCCGGCGAAGATGAACTCCGGCGACAGCGCGATACCGCTGATGACCAGGGTGCGCTGTTTGCCGTTGATCGTTGCGCCGACGTGCGAGCCCGGTTCCAAGTCGCGCGCCTGCGCGAAGGCCGCCGACACGAGTGCGGGAATCTGATTGCCGGCGAGCCGCGCTTCATCCAACGGCCGGCCGCTTTGCAGCGTGACCCGGTTCATGCGCGGCGGCTCGCGCGCATCCACGCCGATCAACTGGCCGATGATGGCGTCGGCCACGCCGGGCAACTCGATGCGCACGACCTGCTCGATCGTCGTCTGGATGTCGGCCACGCCCGGGGTCTCGCGCAGAACCTGGGCCAAGCCGTTGGGCGCGCGCTTGACACCGGCAAACACATCGGCGAAGCGCCCCTGCGCGTAGAAGCGGTCCCGCGCCAGCGCCAGCGAATCGACCGCCGAGAGCGTGGTGATGAAGCCGCCGACGCCGCTGGCCACGACGAGAGCGATCGTCAGTGCCTGGCTCCACATGAGGGCCAAGTCGCGCAGCAGCTTGCGGTCCAGCGCTTTCATGGTAGCGAGCCGGGCGCGGGGCCGCCCCAAGCCGGGCGAGGCCCCGAGGGCACGGAACGGGCCCCTTCGTGGCCCATGGGGCAGGGAGCGGTACTCCGCGAGCGGGGGTCGTCATTCACCACGACAGCTCCGACGGCGTCAGCTTGTGCGCATTGATCTCAATGCGCTGGATGCGCCCGTCGCCAAGGTAGATCACCCGATCGGCCATGCCGGCGATCGCGGCGTTGTGCGTGATCACGACGGCCGTCGTGCCGAGTTCCTGGTTGATCCGCGCAATGACTTCCAGAACCAGCTTGCCCGTGGCGTAGTCGAGCGCGCCGGTAGGTTCGTCACACAGCAGCACGTCGGGGCGTTTCACGATGGCGCGCGCGATCGCCACGCGCTGCTGCTCGCCGCCCGAGAGCTGCGCCGGAAAATGGTCGCGACGCGGCGTCAGACCGACGAGGGCTATCGCTTCGTCGATAGCCATTGGATCCTTGCAGATGTCGGTGACTAGCGCCAAGTTCTCGCGCACCGTCAGACTGGGGATGAGGTTGTAGAACTGGAACACGAAGCCGACGTGCTCGCGCCGGTAGGCGGTGAGTTCGGCCTCGCCCGCACCGCTCAACATGTGGTCACCGAAGCGCACGTCGCCGCGTGTGGGCACATCCAAGCCGCCCAGGATGTTCAGCAGCGTCGACTTGCCGCTGCCCGAGGCGCCGAGCAGGACGACGAATTCGCCGCGCGCGATCTCCAGATCGACATCGCGCAGGGCCTGCACCTCGACTTCGCCGGTTTGATAGATCTTGGCCAGGCCGCGCGCGTGGAACACCACGTCAGCGACCGCGGTTGTGTGGGCAGGGGCGAGCATCGTCGGGGCGTCACGGCGGCCTGGGGCAGCCAGTGTCGGCGGCGTGGTCCTGAGCGACTTTGATCCTGGTCAAGTGACGCATGCAGTCGGCTGCAGACAGCGCCATGGCTCATCACACAATGCGGGGCGCAATGGCGCTTGAACTGATCGAGGACCGTTTGTCCTTCGGCCCGAAGCCTCGAGGCAAATCAGCTATCGGCCGGTGCTCTTTTCTCCCGACCAGGAGTAGCTGAGCACTTTTCCCTGGGCGTCGAAGCGGACCTCCAGCATCTTGAACTTCGCGTCCGTCATCGCCGGCAGGTTGCCCTGGCCGAAGTAATAGGTCCATGCCACGTTGCGCTCGCCGTGTGCATCCATCGCGACACCGGTGTTGGTGGGGGCTCCCAGCCAGGCCTGCACCTGTGCCTGCGTGGTCGCCGCACGCTCCACCTTGGTCTCGAAGGCGCCGATGTCAAAGTCGCGCCCGACCTGCACAGTGCTGCTGCAGGCGGCAAGCAGCACGGCACCCACGCACGCAAGCCGACAATGAACCCGTACCTTGAAACGATTCGTCATATACCCTCCAAGTGCTTCGAAGTGCATGTCGATGTTCTTGATGCCGAGTTTTAGGTGCAGTACCAAGCAAGGCCCAAAACGATGCCGCTTTTAACCTTAGGCGCACCGACCCACGCGCTGTTTGACGCCCGTCAAACGAGAACCCTCGGCGCCTCGGATACTTGAGGTGGGTCAGGCCGATTCGCTGAGTCGGCTCGCGGCAACGCAGCTTGCGTGCCTCGACTATGCGATTGGCAGGGTGTCACACAATGCGGGGCGTGACCCGGTTGAACTGAAATCCGGGTGCAAGGGTCGAACCGCCGGTCAACAAGGAGCCGATCATGAATCTTGCCTCCCGCACACTCGTCACAAGCTTCGCCGCATTGGCATTGAGCGTCGTCTCGGCCTCGGCAGACGCCCATGGGCGCCGCGGTGGCTACTGGGGCCCC
>JANOLA010000095.1:0-10031 GCA_031419535.1 Burkholderiales bacterium
CGCGGCGCTCTTCCTCATCGTCCCGGTGCTCGTCTGGTGGCCCTCGCAAGCACCGTCGTTGCGCGCGTGGAGCGCGCGCGGCGTGCTGGCGATCGTCTGCACCGGCGTGGCCTACATTCTGTTCTTCCGCCTGATCGCGCAACTGGGTGCAGCCAAGGCGATCACGGTGACGTTCCTGATTCCGGCTTTCGGCGTGGCCTGGGGTGCATGGTTTCTCGACGAGAAGGTGACGGGCGCGATGTTGCTCGGCTGCGCGACCATCGTGCTCGGCACGGCGCTGGCCAGCGGCTTCCTGGCACTGCCCGATCGCAAAGGCGCGAGAGCGGCGTAGACCGGCGTAGCCCCGAGAGAGCGCCCCCGGGCCCGACCCTACAATCGCGCCTGCCATGGCGAAGCTCGAAGACCTCACCGAACGCGTCGAGCGCCTGCTGCTGCGCCACGACGAACTCAAGCGCACGAACACGCTGCTGTGCGAGCAGTTGGATGCCGTGGCGCACGAGCGCGACAGCCTGCGTTCGCGCCTGAGCGCGGCGCGCGGCAGGATCGACGCGCTGCTCGAGCGCCTGCCCAAGGAAGTGAGCGTCGTCACCACGCCCGTGCACCGTGGCGACGCCGTGCCCGGCGAAACCCGCGGCGTGAAGCCCGCGCCATGAAACAGCTCGACATGACGATCCTCGGCCAGACCTACGTGCTGGCCTGCCCCGAGGGTGGCGAGGCCGGCTTGCGCGCCGCCGTCGAGCAGGTGGACCGCGAGATGACGGCGATCCGCGACAAGGGCAAGATCAAGTCGCGCGAACGCATCGCCGTGCTGGCGGCGCTCAACCTGGCGTACGACGCGGCCGCACGGGGTAGTGCATCGGCAGCGCCGGCGGCGGCCGCGCCTGAGAGCAATGAGCCCATCGATGCACTAATTCGCAGACTCGACCAGGCGCTCAGCGAAGACGGCCGATTGCTGTGAAGGCACCCCTGAATCGAGGTCAATCCCGGCCGCGCGCGGCGTAGAATAAATTCGTCCGTCGCATTCGCGCAGGTTTTAATTTCCTTGAACCGATGCTCGTATGAGCCAGGGCTTGGAACATCGCTTGGTTGGTGTGATCGTCTCGCGTCAGATGAACCCGAAGCCCGGCTGACCTCGCCCACCTGAACTGCCTGGGTTCAGGAATGCAGCCTGCGGTTCGCGGCGGACACTTTTCCGACTCCGGTCGCAAAGATGAACTACTGGCTGATGAAAAGCGAGCCCGGCGAGTGCTCGATCGACGACCTCGCAAAGGCGCCGAAGCAAACCGTGCCGTGGATCGGAGTGCGCAACTACCAGTCGCGCAACTACATGCGCGACCAGATGCAGCTCGGCGACGGCGTGCTGTTCTATCACTCGTCGTGTCCCGAGCCGGGCATTGCCGGGCTGGCCGTCGTGTCGAGCCCGGCCTACCCCGATGAAACCCAGTTCGACAAGCGCAGCGACTATTTCGACCCCAAGTCCACGCGCGCCGAACCGCGCTGGGTGCACGTCGACGTGAAGCTCACGCGCAAGACACCGCTGTTCGGCCTGCAACGCATGCGCCAAGAGCCGAGCCTGGCAACGATGCTCGTGCTGCGCCGCGGCAACCGCTTGTCGATCACGCCCGTCACTGCCGCCGAGTGGCAGGCCGTGAACAAGCTGCTGGGCTGAATCTGACCTCGCCGAGCGAATGGCAGCTCGTCGTCGAGCTGTTGCTGCTGGGCAGCGTGGCGGGTTTTCTCGCCGGCTTGCTCGGCATCGGCGGCGGCGCGCTGCTCGTTCCCTTCATGACGCTGGTGCTGTCGTTCAAGGACATGCCGGCGCAGCACATCTTGAAGATGGCGGTCGCGACTTCGCTGGCCACCATCTGCTTCACCTCCTTGTCGTCGCTGCGCGCCCACCACCGGCGCGGCGCCGTGCGTTGGGACGTCGTGAAACTGCTCGCGCCGGGCATCGTGCTCGGTGCATTGCTCGGCGCGCAGATCGCGCGTGCCCTGCCCTCGGCGGTGCTGGCGATGCTGTTCGCGGTGTTTCTTACGTTCTCGGCGCTGCAGATGTTCTTCGACCGCAAGCCCAAGCCCGGGCGCTCGATGCCCCAAGGCGCCGCCCTGTTCGGCGTGGGCGGGGGTGTCGGCGTGATCTCCACGCTGGTGGGCGCCGGCGGTGCGTTCATGACGGTGCCGTTCATGATCGCCTGCAACGTGCCCATCATCAACGCGGTGGCCACGTCTGCGGCGCTGGGATTTCCGATCGCCGTGGCCGGAACGCTGGGCTACATCATCGCCGGCTGGTCGCTGCCCGACATGCCCAGCGGCGCGATCGGCTACCTCTACCTGCCGGCGCTGTTCACGCTCGCCGCGGCGAGCATGCTGGCCGCGCCACTGGGCGCGCGCGCGGCGCACCGCATGCAGGTGCGCAATCTCAAACGCGCGTTTGCGTGCCTGCTGCTCGCGCTCGCCGGCTACATGCTCGTGAAGGGGCTCACGTCGTGACGCCGGTCCGCTGGCGCATAATTCGACCCGTTGTGTGCCGCGCGCGGAGCCGCTATGGGAGACATCAAGTCAATCGAACAGGCCATCGCAGCGCTGCCGCCGTCGGAACTGGCCGAACTTCGTCGATGGTTCGCGGAATTCGACGCCACGGCCTGGGACCAGCAGCTTGAGGAAGATGCCTCCGCTGGCAAGTTGAGCCAACTCGCAGAAGAGGCCCTCGCCGACTTTCAGGCTGGTTCACGCCGCGAGCTTTGAAGCACACCGCCTCGAAGCGTTTCTGGCAGTGCCTTGAGGCGCTGCCCGCTGACGTTCAGGCGCTCGCACACCGCGGCTATTCGCAGCTCAAGGCGGAGCCAACTCATCCCTCCCTACACTTCAAGACGGTCGGAAACGGTCGCTTCTACAGCGTTCGAATGGGGCTGTACTACCGCGCGCTCGGTTTGCCCGTCACCACTAAGCCGACGCCATAGGAGGTTGCATGCAACCCGTCCAAGCGTATCGGGAATTCTTCGCGAACTTCATCGTCAGGAGTGTCGGCTCGTCCAGTGAGTCTCTGATTGCTGCGTTCGCGTCAGTACCCCGCGAGCATTTCGTCGGCAATGGCCCCTGGCCAGTCTGTGTATTCCCCGGCTACCTGCCTACGATTTCCGACGATCCGCGCCATCTGTACCAAGACATCCTGATCGGACTCGCAACCGATCGTGGAATCAACAATGGTCAACCATCACTTCATGCATGTTGTCTCGACGCCTGCGCGCCAACGGAGGGTGAGGCCGTGCTGCACATTGGTGCGGGAACTGGGTACTACACCGCAGTTCTGGCAGCACTTGTTGGTCCCACCGGGCGCGTTGTTGCATACGAAATCGAACCCGATCTAGCCGCGCGAGCGTCAGCGAATCTCAAAGCATTGGCTAACGCCACTGTCCAATCTGCCTCTGCAAACGATGCCGCGCTGCCCAACTCCGACGTCATCTACGTCAATGCTGGTGCGACCCACCCACCCGCAGCGTGGCTCGACGCCCTCAATGTCGGCGGCCGACTGCTGTTTCCTCTGACGCCAAACGAAGGCCTCGGGTGCATGCTGTTGGTTACGCGACGCACCCCGGCAAACTACGCTGCGTCGGTGGTCATGCGCGCGGCCTTCATCCCCTGCATCGGCGCACGAGACGATGATGCGTCAAGGTCGCTAGCCGCGGCGCTTGAAACACAGTCTCTCACTTCCGTCAAATCACTTCGCCGCTCGACCCCGCCCGACCATACGGTTTGGTGCGCCGGTTCCGGGTGGTGGCTGTCCACTGTTGAGGTCGAATGATCACCTCTACTTTCACCGCGCCGGCCAACCCTTCGCTTGACCTGACGTGCGCCAGGCCGTGCCTGTGGCCAGCAGTTGAGTCTCAAATGTTAGACGTCACAAACGATGCTTCTGCGCCATCGCAGCCACCCAAAACACACCCCGCCTGATGCGGATGCGATTCGTACCACGACTCTCCACGACTCATCGATTCAACCCGCCACTTTTTGCCTGCTTCTCTGCGCCGGCAAGTAATCGCGTACGGGTCGACGGCCTCCTCAGCCAATGGCGAGGCTACGGCAAAGATGGCGGCTACGCGCTCGTACTTGATGCGCATCATCTTGAACAGCTTCTGAAGGCCGAAGGTGCCAACTTCTGGTATCAGCACGCGCAATGGGGAGATGTTCACTACCACCAGGATGGCGATGACCTCGCCCACGCCGAGCCTGAGATCAGGGAGGCGGAAGAGGAGCTACGGCGGTCGATCGGCAGATACATCAAGCATCCCGTGTCCGCAGAACTCGAATCAACGTTCGAGCCGGTGGCCACACTCTCGTGCCTATTCAAGCACTGGGGGTTTCACGAAGAGCGGGAAGTCCGCATAGTTGCGATCCCACCCAATGAGGAACTGGTTCGCGAAGGCAGGGCGAGCGGTGAACTTCGACCAGTACGGCAGCCCAAGATATTTGTTCGCGGCGGCACTCCGGTTCCGTACCTTGACCTGTTCGCACGTGAAGCCACAGATGGCGAAGGGTTCCGCTTGCCGATTGTCCGAATAGTCGTTGGCCCACATCCGCAAAGTCAGCTCCGGCGACAAGCCGTTGAGGAACTCTTGCGCACGAAAGGGATACTGGCTGAAGTGGTCGTTTCCCAGACTCCGTACGTCGGCGGCTAGCACTGGTGATCGCTAACCCATCTCTCAAGCGGAGCGCCAACCGTAGGCCACCAGGCCCGGTCTGGCGGTACGCGGTACATTTTCGCCAGCCCGGGCCTGGCGTCCTGCCGTCGTCGCCCGCGTAGCTTCAACGTTAGCCGCCCCAGCGATGAAGCTTCAAGCCGTTTCGAAGCGGATCCCGGCCAACGCGACATAGTTGCCGCCGCGCCGGCGTGCGTCGGCGAGGGCCGAGTCGGCAGCGAGCAGCAGCTCTTCGCGCGTTCCGGCCGTGTGCGGAAAACTCGCCACGCCCATCGCCACGCTGAAGCGCAACTCCTGGCCGTTGAGCACGACGATCTGCGTCGCGCATTGGCGGCGCAGCCCTTCCATGCGCGAATGCGCGGTCGCCAGGCCCACGCCCGACAGCAGCACCGCGAAGCGGTCCACGCCCAGCCGGCACGACGAATCCATGGCCCGCGTATTGCCGCGAATCAGGTGCCCCAGGGATTCGAGAATGCGCTCGCGCGCCGCCTCGCCTGACGCGGCGACGCCCTCGCTCAGCGGATCCAGCGCGACCGCCACCAGAGAAAACTGCCGGCTCTCGCGCGACGACAGGTCGACTTCGCGGCGCAATTGGTCGGCGAATGTCGCGGCCTGGTACATGCCGCTGTCCGCGCCTTGCGCCGCCAGGTCCTGGGCGTCGCGGCGCATCGCGTCCAGCGCGCGCTGTTGCTGCTCGATCTGCGCCAAGGCCAGCCGCAGTTGGTTCTCGCGCTCGCGCGAGGCGCTTTGTTCGAGCCACATCGCGCACAGGTGGCGGTGCGCGGTGCCGTCACCGCGCGCGATCATGATGCGCGTCACGGTGAATTCGCGCCGATGGCCGTCGCGCTCGAGCCGCTGTTCGCTCACCGTGGGCAAACTCTGGCCGAGCGCGGCTTGCTCGCCGGTGCGCATGGTGGCCGCTTCCGCCGGGCTCATCAGTTCCGCGTCGGCCTTGCCGAGCATGGCTTGCGGCGCGTGGCCGAACAGTGCCGCATAGCGCGGGCTCGCGTAGACGCAACGCCCGGTGACGCTGTCTTTGACGCAAATCGCCGCCTCGGCGCGGGCCAGCATTTCCAGCAGCACACCGCCGAAGGCCGCGCCATCGGCGCCGAGTTCTACCAGCACTGCCTGGGCAGCGGCATTCGATGCGGTGGGCGTTGACAGCGTCAATTCGACCATGGCTCCTCTTCGTCGGCGGCTTGGCACATCCGAAGCCCCCGGGGCTTCGGCCCGGCTCCGAGCGGCAAAACGCGCCGATGATACCCGCCGGCAGCCCGCTCACGGCCTTCCCGCCCTCCCGGGGTTTGGCCCAAATTAAGGCCCGCATAATGTCTCGCTGCCTGCGCCCCGCCTGTCCAGCCCGCCATGAACCCGCTCGAAAAACTCAATCGCCTCAGCGAATCGCACGGCGAATTGCGCCCGGGCCATGGCCTGGTGACGGGCGTGATCGCGCTCGGCCTGGCGAGCCTGTGCTTCCTCGGCGTGCTCGCGTTTCACTTTCCGCAGTACCTGACCACACCTCAACTGCGCCAAAGCTACGACGTGAACCTGCTGCGCCAGGTGATGCTGGTTGCGCTGATCGTGTCCGGCGCGCTTGCGCTTTTCAACATCATTCGTGGCCGTTCGCGCTGGCTCGCGCTGGCCGCGTTCGTGCTCGTCGGATTGACGTTGGCGCTGGGCGGCCACAAGGTGCCGGTGAACGACTTCGCCGACAACACGCCCTACATCGGCCTGGACTGGTTCATCCTCGACCTGCTGGGCTCGACGCTGATCTTCGTCTTCATCGAAAAACTGTTCGCGCTGCGCCGCGAGCAGCCGGTGTTTCGTCTCGCATGGCAAACCGATCTGCATCACTTCATCGTGAACCACATGATGGTCGGCTTCGTGCTGCTCGCGGTGAACCTGCTCGTGCACAAGCTGTTCGGCTGGGCCGCGCGAGACGGCGTCCGGTTCTGGGTGCAGGACCTGCCGTTTCCGGTGGCGCTGTTGCTGATCGTGCTCGTCGCCGACCTGGTGCAGTACTGGACACACCGCGCCTACCACGAAGTTCCACTGTTGTGGCGGCTTCACGCCGTGCACCACAGCGTGAAGTGCATGGACTGGCTCGCCGGTTCGCGCCAGCACATCCTGGAGGTCATCATCACGCGCACCCTCGTGCTGGCGCCGATCTTCGTGCTCGGGTTCTCCAAGGAAGTGATCGACGCGTACATCCTGATCGTCGGCTTCCAGGCGGTGTTCAACCATGCGAACGTGAGCGTGCCGACAACGGGGCCTATTTTTGGCCCGCTGCGCCATGTGATCGTGACGCCGAACTTCCACCACTGGCACCATTCGCAAGACACCGACGCGATCGACAAGAACTACGCGGCGCACTTCGCGTTCCTCGACCACCTGTTCGGCACCGCCGTGAAGTCGACGCGCGAATGGCCGGCGCACTACGGCGTGCAGGGCGACTATGTGCCCGACGGCTTCTGGCGCCAGTTGGCTTTTCCGTTCACCTGGAAAGCGTTCACCTGGAAAGCTTGATCGGCGCGCCGATCTGCACTACATTGCGCCATTCATTGACCGAGCGGTCAATGAATTGATTCACCTGGATTCACCACCCTCCCCCAACCCGACAGGCACACACCATGGCCGATGACTCCGCCGTTTTGTTGAAGCGCCGCGACGGCGCCGTGCTGACCCTCACGCTGCACCGCCCGCAGGCGCTGAACAGCTTCACCGGCGACATGCACGACGCGCTGATGGCGGCGCTGAAAGCAGCGGCCGCCGACTCCGAGGTGCGCTGCGTCGTGCTCACCGGCGCGGGCCGGGGCTTTTGTGCCGGGCAAGATCTGTCGGACCCAGCCATCGCACCCGACCTCTCGCCCGGCGCAGCGCCGAAGGACATCGGCGCCTTGATCGAAGCACGCTACAAGCCGCTCGCGCTGATGCTGCACGACTTCCCGGTGCCGGTGCTTGCGGCGGTGAACGGCGTGGCCGCCGGCGCCGGCGCGAACATCGCCCTCAACTGCGACATGGTGATCGCGGCACGCTCCGCGTCGTTCATTCAGGCGTTCTCGAAAATCGGCTTGATCCCCGACGCGGGTGGCACCTGGCTGCTGCCGCGGCTGGTGGGCCGCGCGCAGGCGATGGCGCTGGCGATGCTCGGCGACAAGCTCAGCGCAGAGGAGGCGCAGCGCATCGGGCTGATTTACCGCTGCGTCGACGACGCGAGCCTGGCGGCCGAGGCGCAAGCGCTCGCGCAGCGCCTGGCCGCGATGCCGGTGCGCGCCCTGGCCGAAACGCGCCGCGCGTTCGCGCAGGCCGATCACCTGACGCTCTCTGCCGCGCTGACGCTGGAAGCCGACGTGCAGCGCCGCATGGGCAACAGCGCCGATTACCGCGAAGGCGTGGGCGCGTTCTTCGAGAAGCGCGCGGCGGTGTTCAAGGACCGCTGATGGCGCCGCAAATTGGCGCCGCGGCGATCGACCCGCCCGACCCGCAATCTCTGGCCGAACGCGTGCGCGACGCGATGTTCGGCAAAGACGCCGCGGCGCAGGCGCTGGGCATGAAAGTCGCCGCCATCGGCCCGGGAACGGCGAGCGTGTCGATGACGGTTCGCGCCGACATGGCCAACGGCTTCGGCATCTGCCACGGCGGGCTCGTCGCCACGCTCGCCGACACGGCGTTTGCGTATGCGTGCAATTCGTGGAACGAGCAGACCGTGGCAGCTGGGTTCGATGTTCAATTGCTCGCGGCCGGAAAGATCGGCGACTCGCTGCTGGCGCAGGCCGCCGTGGTTTCGCAAGGCAGGCGCACCGGCGTCTACGACGTGAACGTGCGCAACCAGAACCAGATGCTGATCGCCGTGTTCCGCGGCCGCTCGCACCGGCTCAAGGGCCCGGTCGTCGAGGTCTGACGCTGTGCGCGCGGCTGGTCTGAAACTCGGCAATTTTCGGAGGCCCGCATGCCCGTGAAGCACCCCGCCCCCGGCGATCTTGAGCCGATCGAGCGCGCCAGCCGCGACGAACTGCAGGCGCTGCAACTGAAGCGTCTGCAAGCCACGCTGCACACCGCCTACACGAACGTCGCGCACTACCGCCAGGCGTTCGATGCAGTTGGCGTGCACCCCGCCGATCTGATGTCGCTCGCCGACCTGGCGAAGTTTCCGTTCACCGCCAAAGCCGACCTGCGCGCGAACTATCCGTTCGGCATGTTCGCCGTGCCGCGCGAACAAGTGGTGCGCATCCACGCGTCGTCGGGAACGACAGGCAAGCCCACCGTCGTGGGCTACACGCGCAACGACATCGATCAGTGGGCGAACCTCGTCGCACGCTCGATCCGCGCCTCGGGCGGGCGCGCCGGCGACATCGTGCACGTGGCCTACGGCTACGGCCTGTTCACCGGTGGCCTGGGCGCGCACTACGGCGCTGAACGTTTGGGCTGCACGGTGATCCCGATGTCGGGCGGCCAGACCGAGAAGCAGGTGCAGCTGATCGTCGACTTCAAGCCGCACATCATCATGGTCACGCCGAGCTACATGCAGGTGATCATCGAAGAGTTCCGCCGGCAAGGCATGGACCCGCGCGAGATGTCGGTCCAGGTCGGCATCTTCGGCGCCGAGCCCTGGACCGAAGCGATGCGCCGCGAAATCGAAGCGAACGCGGGAATCGACGCGGTCGACATCTACGGCCTGTCGGAAGTGATGGGCCCCGGCGTCGCCAACGAGTGCATCGAAGCGAAAGACGGCCCGGTGATCTGGGAAGACCATTTCTATCCGGAGATCGTCGATCCTCAGACCGGCGAGGTCGTCGCGGAAGGCGAAGAAGGCGAACTCGTGTTCACGACGCTGACCAAGGAAGCGCTGCCCGTCATTCGCTACCGCACGCGCGACTTGACGCGGTTGCTGCCGCCCACGGCGCGATCCATGCGGCGCATGGGCAAGATCGTGGGCCGCAGCGACGACATGCTGATCATTCGCGGCGTCAACCTGTTCCCCACGCAGATCGAAGAACTGGTGCTCAAGCACGGCCAGTTGTCGGGCCAGTACCAGCTGGTGGTCACGCGCGATGGCCTGCTGGACAACGTGTGCGTGCGTTGCGAGGTGGCGCCCGAGCACCGCAATGTCGACCGTGATGTGGTGTCGCGCGAGTTGCAGCACCGCATCAAGACGCTGGTGGGCGTGAGCACCACGGTCGACGTGGGCCTGCCCGAAAGCGTCGAGCGCACTTTGGTGGGCAAGGCTCGGCGAGTCATCGACAAGAGACCGAAATAAAGGCAGGCAGGCACATGTAAACGCAAGCGATCGACACCGCGCCGCGTGCAGAACGCAAGGCCGCTCGCAGCGTCGAA
>JANOLA010000096.1:0-2722 GCA_031419535.1 Burkholderiales bacterium
CCCAGCCACGACACGCTGCGCGAGACCATCGTGCGGATGGTGGACAATTTCCAGCTGCAGGGCAGCTTCGACGACCTGCAGCGCGATGCCGGCTTCGTGCTGGAGGCGATGAGCGCGCGGCTGGCCCAGGTGAAGCTGCGGGCCAACTTCCAGATCCAGGTGCTCTCCAGCCTGTTCTTCCGCAACAAGGGCGCCTACATCGTCGGCAAGATCATCAACGGCTTCGACGAAGTGCCGTTTGCGCTGCCGGTGCTGCACGGCCAGGCGGCGCCGGGCCGCGGCGAGGCGAACGAAAGCTCCGTCGTGGGCGAGCCTTCAGGCGCCGAGGGTCTGCCCTTCCAGGCGCGGCTGGTTATCGACGCCGCCCTTTTCGGCGAAGACGACCTGCTGCTCGTCTTCAGCTTCGCGCGCGCCTACTTCATGGTGAACATGGAGGTGCCGTCGGCCTACGTGCAGTTCCTGCGCTCGCTGATGCCGCGCAAACCGCGCAACGAGATCTACAGCGCGATCGGCCTGCAAAAGCAGGGCAAGAATTTGTTCTACCGCGACTTCCTCGCGCACCAGCGCCACTCGAGCGACCGCTTTCGCATCGCGCCGGGCATCAAGGGCATGGTGATGCTGGTGTTCGACCTGCCGAGCTTCCCCTACGTGTTCAAGGTGATCAAGGACTTCTACCCGCCGCAAAAGGAAACCACGCGCGAGATCATCAAGAGCAAGTACCTGCTCGTGAAGCAGCACGACCGTGTGGGCCGCATGGCCGATACGCTGGAGTACAGCAACGTCGCGTTTCCGCGCGCGCGCTTCGAGGACGAATTGATCGACGAGCTGATGCACTTCTGCCCGAGCTTGATCGAGCAAGACGGCGAGACGCTCGTGATCCGCCATGTCTACATCGAGCGGCGCATGATTCCGCTGAACATCTACCTGCACGAAGCGTCGCCGCGGCAGATCGAGCACGCGGTGCTGGAGTACGGCAACGCGATCAAGGACTTGGTGCGTGCCAACATCTTCCCGGGCGACATGCTGTGGAAGAACTTCGGCGTCACGCGCCACGGCAAGGTGGTGTTCTACGACTACGACGAAATCGAATACCTCACCGACTGCAATTTCCGCAAAGTGCCCACGCCGCGCAACGAAGAGGAAGAAATGTCGAGCGAGGTCTGGTACACCGTCGGCCCGAAAGACGTGTTCCCCGAGAGCTTCGAGCCCTTCCTGCTCGGCAACACCGCCGTGCGCGAGGTCTTCATGAAGCACCATGCCGATCTGCTCGACGCCGCGTTCTGGCAGGGCCACAAGGAGCGCATCCTCGCCGGCTACGTGCACGACGTTTTTCCGTACGAAGCGCACAAGCGTTTCCGCCTGCAACGGCGCGCGCGCGGCGAGCTGCCCGAGCAGCTTGTCGACCCAGAATTCGAGCCGGCACGCTCAATGGCGAAACCGGTCGACGACCTCGGCGATTCGGGCACCTGGCGCCACGCACGCACGGCGCGCCTGGGGTCGGCATGAGCCGCCGCAACAGCGCCCTGGTGCATCATTTCAACTCGACCTCATCAAAGGAGTCTGATCATGGTTGAATCCATCGTCATCGTTTCCGCGGCGCGCACGCCCATCGGCGGCCTGCTCGGCGATTTTTCCGCGCTCTTCGCGCACCAGCTCGGCGCCGTGGCCGTGAAGGCCGCGGTGCAGCGTGCCGGCATCACCGGCGACACGGTGGACGAAGTGCTGCTCGGCAACTGTCTGATGGCCGGCCAAGGCCAGGCGCCCGCGCGCCAGGCGGTGCTCGGCGCGGGGCTGCCGCAGTCGGCCGGCGCGGTGACGCTGTCCAAGATGTGCGGCTCGGGAATGCGCGCGATGATGTTCGCGCACGACATGCTGAAGGCTGAGTCCGCGAACGTGCTGATCGCCGGCGGCATGGAGAGCATGACGAACGCGCCGCACCTGATGTTCGCGCGCAAGGGCGTGCGCTACGGCGCGGCGCAGCTGTTCGACCACATGGCGATCGACGGGCTGGAAGACGCCTATGAACGCCTACCCAGCGGTGGCGGCAAGGCGATGGGCGTGTTCGCGGAAGACTGCGTCGCCAAGTACAAGTTCAGCCGCGAAGCGCAAGACGAGTTCGCGATCCGCTCCACACAGCGCAGCAAAAAGGCGAACGAAGACGGCAGCTTCGAGTGGGAAATCGCGCCGGTTTCCGTTCCTGGCAAGACCGGCGACACGGTGATCAAGTTCGACGAACAGCCGTTCAAGGCCAAGCTCGACAAGATTCCGGGGCTGAAACCCGCGTTCAAGAAAGACGGCACGATCACCGCCGCGAACGCGTCGAGCATCTCCGACGGCGCCGCGGCGCTCGTGCTGATGCGCGAGAGCACAGCCAGCAAGCTCGGTTGCAAACCGATCGCGCGCATCGTCGGCCACAGCGTGCACGCGCAGGCGCCGGCCTGGTTCACCACGGCGCCGGTGGGAGCGATCGAAAAGCTGTTGAAGAAGACCGGCTGGGCCGCGAACAGCGTCGATCTGTGGGAAGTGAACGAGGCCTTCGCCGCGGTCACGATGGCGGCTTGTGTCGAGTTCAAACTCTCGGCCGACATCGTCAACGTGCACGGCGGCGCGTGTGCCCTGGGCCACCCGATTGGCGCGAGCGGCGCGCGCATCGTCGTCACGCTGCTCGGCGCGTTGCGCAAGTACGGCAAGAAGCGTGGTGTCGCGGCGCTGTGCATCGGCG
>JANOLA010000097.1:0-3402 GCA_031419535.1 Burkholderiales bacterium
GACCTCGTAGCTGCGCGCCCTGCGCAGCAGCCCTTCAGCTTGCACTGTACGCAACGCGGTCTTGCGGCGGAACAGCCGCGCCGCACTGTGCACGATCGCATCGAACACCGGCTGCACGTCGGAGGGCGAGCTCGCGATGACCTTCAAGACCTCGGCGGTCGCGGTTTGCCGCTCCAACGCCTCCTGCGTCTCGTTGAACAGCCGCGCGTTCTGGATCGCGATCACGGCCTGGTCGGCGAAGGTCTTCAGCAGCGCGTGTTCCTGCGGGCGGAACGGCCCCAACTCGAGGCGCTGCATCGACAGCGTGCCGATGCCCCGGCCTTCCCACATCAACGGCGCGCACAGGAAAGCGAAGCTGCGGCCCGTGCGCTGGGCAATCGCCCGGCTCGACGCCGGCGCGCGCGGGTCGTTCAACACGTCGGCGCTTTCGACCACTGCGCCAGCGCCGAACGAGAGTTCCGCCGACGTATCGGCCAGCGGCGCCGGGTACGCCGAGCGCAAGTCGGCTTCGGTCGCTTCAATGTTTGATTCGCCGATCATCGCGCGCGTGGCGGCGGTGAAGCGCATGCGCGCCACGTCGAGCAGACCGGCCTCGTTGACGAGGTGCAGGCTGAACATCGACGCCGTGAACAGCTGCTCGCAGCATTGCAGGATCTTGTCGAACACCGGGCCGGTGTCGGCCACCGAACTGCCGATGACCTGCAGCACGTCAGCGGTAGCGGTCTGCTGCTCCAGCGCCTCTTTCGTCTCATTGAACAGCCGCGCGTTCTGGATCGCGATCACCGCCAGGTCGGCGAAGGTCTTGGCCAGCTTTATCTCGGCATCGGTGAAAGCGCGCTGCGGAACACGCGCGATGTCGATCGTTCCCAGCCCTGTGCCTTCCCAGAGCATCGGGACGACCAGGATCGAGAAGTTGCCGCCGCGCCCAGCCAGCTCGCGAAAAAACGCCGGTGAATCCGGCCCGCTCAACGCATCGGGAACGTGCAGCACCGAACCGCTTCGCATCGTTCGCCCTTGCAGCGTGCGACCCACCGGCGCTGGCAGGACTTGATCGAACACGGCCGCAGATTGCTCCGAGTAGCCTGCGAAAGCCTTGACCCGGACCATGTTGTCGGGGTCGACGAGCAACAGGCTCACAAGATGGCCGCCGAACAGGCGGTGGCAGCTCTGCACGATCTTGTCGAACACGGGCTGGGTCTGCGCCACCGAGCTGCTGATGACCTCCAGTACTTCAGCCGATGCAGTCTGCTGCGCAAGAGCCTCCTTGGTCTCATTGAAGAGCCGCACGTTCTCGATCGCGATGACCGCCTGGTCGGCAAAGGTCTGCAACAGCTGGATGTGGTGCGCGGCGAATGGCCCGGGCTCCTTGCGCGTGACGCTGATGAAGCCGATGGGCGCCTGATTGCGCAGCAGCGGCGTGATCAACTGGCTGCGCCAACCACGCTGGCGCGCCAGATCGCGAATTCTGCGAGGCACGCCGGACTCGGCCTCGGTGTCCGAGATTTGCACGCCCCTGCCTTCGCGAATCGCCACGTCGGTCGGGTGATCGCTGAGCGGCCGTGGGTAGGACGCCCTCAGCAATGCGTCGCCCTCGGCGTTCGTGGCCGTGAACGCGACCAGGTGCAGCGCGTCGTCGTCGATGCGAAACACCGCGGTCCCCAAGCCGCCGAGCAGGCGATTCGAACTGGCGGCGATGGCATCGAACACCGGCTGCACATCCGTGGGTGAACTCGCGATGACCTTCAGGATGTCGGCCGTCGCCGTCTGGCGCTCCAGCGCCTCCTTCGTCTCGTTGAACAACCGTGCGTTCTGAATCGCGATCACCGCCTGGTCGGCGAAGATTTTCAGAAGGGCCTGTTCCTTTTCAGTGAAGCCGTCCAGCGTCTCCTTGAAGACGGCGATGACCCCAAAGTGATGCCTGCCCTGTGCCAACGGGGCCATCATCTGCGAGTAGGAGATCCCCAGACGCCGCGCCGGTGCGCGCACGGTCTCCGGCACGTCAGTACCGTTCAGAACGTCAGGGTAGTTGAGCACCCGCCCGGCGCGCATTGCGACCGACGCGGCAGTGTTTTCCAATGGCATGGGAAACACCGACCGCATCTTTTCAATCATTTCGGGGTCAGGGTTGCGAACCGCGTCCAAGTGCAGCAGGCCGTCTTCGCCAACCAGCATGATGGCCAGTGCCTCGACCTTGAAGAGCCTCCCGCAGCTTTCGAGGATCGTCTCGAACACCGGCGCTGTATCGGCCACCGAGCTGCTGATGACCTGCAGCACGTCCGCTGTGGCGGTCTGCCGATCCAGCGCCTCTTTTGTTTCGTTAATCAGCCGCACGTTCTCGATGGCGATCACGGCCTGGTCGGCGAAGGTTTTCAGCAGGTCGATTTGGCGTTGCGGCGTCTTGCCGGGGTCGGCCCAGCCGACATTGATGACGGCAACGGGCTTGCCCTCCTTGAGCATCGGCACGCCGATCAGGCGCCGCCAGCCGCCAGCCGCAGCCCACGAAGTGAGGCCGTAGTGCGGATCGGCCAACGCGTCTTCGATCTCCACCGTCTGGCTCGCCAAGATCACGCGCCCGACCAGTGAGCGGTCGCCGACGACCATCGGGTACAGCGTCTTGGCCTGTTCGATGGCCTCAGGAGTCCAGTTGCGGTGGGCCGCGACGTAGATCAGCGCGCCGTCATAGCGGAAGATGGCGGCCGTCTGCGGCTGGAACAGCCGGGTCACGCAGTCGATGATGACTTCAAACACCGGCGCTACATCGGTGGGCGACTCGCTGATCACGCGCAGCACCTCGCTGATCGCGGTCTGGTACTCGAGCGATTCAGTCAGCTCGCCGGTGCGCTCTTCAACCTTGTGCAGCGCCTGCTGGGTGTCGTTGAACAGCCGCGCGTTCTGAATCGCGATCACGGCTTGGTCGGCGAAGGTCTTGAGCAGCCCAAGATCCTTTCCCGAGAAAGGCGCGGGCGGCTGGCGCAAGATGTTGATCGTGCCGATGCCGCGCCCCTCCCAGAGCATCGGCGCAATCATCAGCGAATAGGTTCCCCTGTCGAAGTGCTGAGCAAACCGGCGCAGGCCTGGCGGGACATCGGCGCCGTTCAGAACATCGACGTACTGGTGCACGCTGCCCTGGACAATCGCGCGCTCGGCTGCGCTGCCCGCGAGCGGAATCGGATAGACGCGCTCGAACGCTTCGCGCGCGGCGCCGTTGTACGCAGCCAGGCGCAGCTGGTTCGTGTCGTCCACCAGTTGGATGAACAGGTTCTCGCTGGCGAACAGGTGCCGGCAGCTGTCGAGAATCTTTTCGAACACCGGCCCGGTGTCAGCCACCGAACTGCCGATGACCTGCAGCACCTCGGACGTTGCGGTCTGCTGCTCCAGCGCCTCCTTGGTTTCCTTGAACAT
>JANOLA010000098.1:0-3211 GCA_031419535.1 Burkholderiales bacterium
CAGAAGAATCGCGCGAAAAACCGGCATTTCGTCGCATGAGCCGCGCTACCACGCGGGCGCCAGTTCCGCCATGCCGGCGGGTGCCTTGTTCGCGGCGTCGAACGTGACGATCGAGTAGGCGCTAGTGTCGGCCAGGAGCGCGCGCAGCAGCTTGTTGTTCATGGCGTGCCCGGAGCGAAACGCGCTGTAGGCGCCCAGCAGCGGATGGCCGGCGAGAAACAGGTCGCCGATCGCGTCGAGGATCTTGTGCTTCACGAACTCGTCGTCGTAGCGCAAGCCGCCCGCGTTCAGCACACGGTGCTCGTCGACGACGATCACGTTGTCCATGCTGCCGCCCAGGCCCAGGCCGCGCGAACGCATCATCTCGACGTCCTTGCTGAAGCCGAAGGTGCGGGCGCGCGCGATCTCGCGCTTGTACTGGCCCGAGCCCATGTCGAACTCGACACGCTGGCCGGTCGAGTTGAGCGCTGGGTGATCGAAATCGATCTCGAAGCCGAGTTTGTAGCCCTCGAACGGCTCGAGGCGCGCCCATTTCAGGTCGCGCCCCTCGCCCTCGCGCAACTCGATAGGTCGGTGCACGCGCATGAAGCGCTTGGGCGCCTTTTGCAGCTCGATGCCGGCGTTTTGCAGAAGGAACACGAAGGCCGCCGCCGAGCCGTCGAGGATCGGCACTTCTTCGGCCGTGATGTCGACGATCAGGTTGTCCAGGCCCAGCCCCGAACACGCCGACAACAGGTGCTCGACCGTGTTCACCTTCGGACCGCCCGGCGCGCCATCGGCCGACAAGGTGGTCGCCATGCGCGTGTCGCAGACGTTCAAGGCATGCGCCTTGATGTCCACCGCGGTGGGCAAGTCGACGCGCCGAAACACCACGCCGCTGTCGGGCGGCGCCGGGCGCAGCGTCAACTCGACGCGTTGCCCGCCGTGCACGCCCACGCCTACCGCGCGCGTCAAGCCCTTGATCGTGCGTTGCGCAATCATGGGTCGATTCTAGGTGCGCCCGTTCAGTCGGCCTGTTTCCTCAGGAAGGCGGGGATCTCGATCTCGTCCATGCCATTGCTCGCCAAGGCATCGACCTTCGCCGCCGCCGCACGGCCGCTGCGCCACACGCTGGGCGTGTTCATCGAGCTGTAATCCTGCATGCCCGAGCCCGCTTGCACGGGTTGGGTCAGCACCGGCACGTTATCGGTTCCGGTACGCTGCATCGGCGCGCTGTGCACCACGCTGATCGGCGTTTGCGCCCGGCGCTGACCGTTCAATCCCGTGGCGATCACCGTCACGCGCAGCTGATCGCCCAGCGACTCGTCGTACGCCGTGCCGTAGATGACGTGCGAATCCTCGGCCGCGTAGCGCCGGATCGTGTTCATCACGTTGCGGCTTTCGCTCAGCTTGAAGGTGCTGCGATTGGCCGCGATCAACACCAGCACGCCGCGCGCGCCCGACAGGTCGATGCCCTCCAGCAACGGGCAAGCCACTGCCGCTTCGGCGGCCTTGTTGGCGCGGTCCGGCCCACCGGCGACCGCCGTGCCCATCATCGCCTTGCCGGGTTCGCTCATCACCGTCTTCACGTCCTCGAAGTCGACGTTCACGAGGCCCGGCGTGTGGATGATGTCGCTGATGCCGCCCACCGCGTTCTTCAGCACGTCGTTGGCGTAAGCGAAAGCCTGGTCCTGCGTCACGTCTTCGCCGAGCACGTCGAGCAGCTTGTCGTTCAGGATCACGATCAGCGAGTCGACGTTCGCTTCCAGCTCCGCCAGCCCAGCGTCGGCCGACTTCATGCGGCGCGCGCCTTCGAACTCGAATGGCTTGGTCACCACGCCCACCGTCAAGATGCCCATCTCGCGTGCCACCCGGGCGATGATCGGCGCGGCGCCAGTGCCGGTGCCGCCGCCCATGCCGGCGGTGATGAACAGCATGTGCGCGCCGACTATCGATTGGCGAATCCGATCCACCGCCTCCTCGGCGGCGGCGCGCCCGGCCTCGGGCTTCGCCCCGGCGCCCAGGCCCGTGATGCCGAGTTGGATCAACTGATGCGCGGACGAGCGGTTCAACGCCTGCGCATCGGTGTTTGCGCAAACGAACTCGACCCCCTGCACGTTCTCCGAAATCATGTGTTCGACGGCGTTGCCGCCGCCACCGCCGACGCCGATCACCTTGATCTGCGTGCCGAGGTCGAATTCTTCGATCAGTTCGATTGCCATGTTGTTTCTCCTGTCCCAGTTGCGATGTGTCGTGAGCGATGTGCCTGGCTTGTTTCACGTTGGCTTCGGTGCGCGCCCGGCGGATCGCGACCGGATTGGCCGGCGGGGCCATCGCCATGCGTGGCCAGCTTTTCAGCTTTCATGTTCTCCCCCTTTGAATCGGAATCAGAAATTGCCCAGGAACCAGTCCTTGATTCGGCCCATCAGCGTCTTCACCGAACCCGCTTGTTGCGAGGCGCGCAAGCCGCGCGAGCGCCCCAGCCGCGCTTCTTCCAGCAACCCCATCACGGTGGCCGACCTCGGGTTCGCCACCATGTCGTGCAGCGCGCCGCTGTAGGTCGGGTTGCCGCGCCGCACCGGCTTCAGGAAGATGTCTTCGCCGAGTTCCACCATGCCCGGCATCACCGCCGAGCCGCCGCAGATCACGACGCCCGAGGACAGCAACTCCTCGCAACCCGAATCGCGAATCACCTGCTGCACCAGCGAATAGATTTCCTCGACGCGCGGCTCGATCACGCCAGCCAGCGCCTGGCGCGACAGCATGCGCGGCGCGCGGTCGCCCAGGCCCGGCACTTCGAGCTGCGCCGAAGGGTCGGCGAGCAATTGCTTGGCCACGCCGTATTCGATCTTGATCGACTCGGCATCGCGCGTCGGCGTGCGCAACGCCATCGCGATGTCGCTCGTGATCAGGTCGCCCGCGATCGGGATCACCGCGGTGTAGCGGATGGCACCGTCGGTGAAGATCGCGATGTCGGTCGTTCCCGCGCCGATGTCCACCAGCGCCACGCCGAGCTGTTTTTCATCGTCGGTCAACACGGCATGGCTCGACGCGCTCGGGTTCAGCACCAGCTGGTCCACTTCCAGCCCGCAGCGGCGCACGCATTTGAGAATGTTCTCGGCCGCGCTCTGCGCGCCGGTGACGATGTGCACCTTCACCTCCAGGCGCCCGCCGCTCATGCCGATCGGCTCTTTCACCTCGTGGCCGTCGATCACGAATTCCTGCGGCTCCA
>JANOLA010000099.1:0-3992 GCA_031419535.1 Burkholderiales bacterium
AACCCGTGGCGCGCGCCGACCCTCACGCTTGTTCTCGCACTCGGGCTGGCGTCATGCGCCGCACCCACCGCGCCCGGCAAGGCCTCACCGGCAGTGGCCCAGACGAACGCCTTGTTCGAGGAGTACTGGGAATGGGTGCTGCGCGAGAACCCTGAATGGGCGACGTCGCTCGGCGACCGCCGCTACGACGACCGGCTGAAAGACGAATCGGCGCAAGCCGTGCGGCGGCGCACCACCACCCGCGTGGATTTTCGAAGCCGGCTCGGCGCGATCGACACCGCGGCGCTGCCCCCAGAGTTGCGCACTTCGGTGCGCGTGCTGCGCGATCAGCTCGACCGCTCCGCCGCGATCGCCGCTTCATTCGGCGATCTGCCCTTCGGCGTGTTCGACGGCTGGGCGCCGATCACGCAGATGGACGGCATGCACCTCGGCTTGCACTACCTGATCAAGGACTCGCGCTTTGACAGCGTCGCCGACCATGACGCGTACCTGAAACGCCTGGAGCGGATTCCCATCAACATCGGCCACCTGATGGCGCGCATGGAAGCCGCGATGGTCGCCGGCTGGGTGCCGCCGAGGATCGCGATCCGCGACGTGCCGAAACAGCTCGACGCGCAGATCGTCACCGAACCGGCGCAAAGCCCGCTGTACGTTCCGTTCAAGGCGTTGGCGCAAGACATTCCGAGCGCCGACCGCCAGCGCCTCACGCAAGCGGCGCAGAGAACCATCCGCGACCAGGTGGTGCCGGCGTTTCAGACGCTGAAGACGTTTTATGAAGCACGCTACCTGCCCGCGGCCGCCACCCAACTCGGAGTGTCAAGCCTGCCGGGAGGATTGGCTTACTACCAGGCCTTGCTCGGATGGTTCACGACGACGAATCTCGACGCGCGGCAGATCCACGAACTCGGATTGAGCGAGGTCGCGCGTATCGACGCGCAGATGGCCACCACCGCGGTCGCGACGGGATTCAAGGGCACACGTGCCGAGTTTCACAAGTTCATCGCCACCGACCCGCGCTTCTTCTTCACCCAGCCCGAAGACATGCTCGCTGCTTACCGCGACATCGCCAAGCGCGTCGACGCCGAACTGCCAAGGCTGTTCGCGGTGCTGCCACGCCAGACCTACGGCATCCGCGCGATGAGCCCCGAGGAAGGCAACAATGCCGAAAGCTATTCCAGTGGTGCTGCGGACGGCAGCCGCGCCGGTTTCTTCAACGCCAACACCAACGACCTGAGCACGCGGCCGAAGTGGGCGATGGAAACCTTGTTGCTGCACGAAACCGTTCCCGGCCACCACTTGCAGTCGGCGCGGGCGCAGGAGTTGACGGACCTGCCGCAATTCCGCCGCCACAGCTGGTTCACCGCCTACGGCGAAGGCTGGGCGCTGTACGCCGAGAGCCTGGGCGACGAACTCGGCATGTACCTGGACCCGTACCAGAAGTTCGGCAACCTCTCCGACGAGATGCTGCGAGCCTGCCGCCTCGTCGTCGACACCGGCCTGCATGCGTTCGGCTGGAGCCGCGATCGGGCGATCGACTACATGGTCACGAACACCGGCCAGACGCGCGACGCAATCGTCGCCGAGGTCAACCGCTACATCGTCTGGCCGGGTCAGGCCACGGCGTACAAAGTCGGGCAACTGAAGATCAAGCAGTTGCGCGCCAAGGCCAAGGCGGCGCTCGGGGAGCGCTTCGACGTTCGGCGCTTCCACAACGCCGTGATCGACGGCGGGGCGCTGCCGCTGCACGTGTTGGAGGCGCAGATCGATGACTGGATTGCTGCGGAAATGCTTTCCGTGAAGTGACCGTTGGCTCCGGGGTGAGCAGTTTTCATTCGGAGTCTCATCATTGATTGCGCCATAAAAGGCGTCATACAGCCAGGTATGTGATACTTAATGGCATGCCTAAGTCATCCGAGCACAATGAATGGCTACCGCCACAGGCGCTGAATGCCTTGCGCGAACTGGGCAGTCACCTCGCGCTGGCTCGGGTTCGGCGCGACGAATCGCTGCGCGCCTGGGCCAAGCGCATCGGGGTTTCGGTGCGTACCGTGCAGCGGCTGGAGCGCGGCGACCCGGGTGTGGGCATGGGTGTCTACGCCGCCGCGCTGTGGTTGATGGGCCGCGCTGATGCGCTTTCTGCTCTGGGCGACCCGGCGCTGGACCGAGGGGCGCTCGAGCTCGACCTGCGCGCCGCACGCGCGAAGCTGACTCGAAGTTCGGCCAAAACCCAGCCGTGAGCGACTACCACGTCACCGACGAGCTCGCGCTTTGGTGGTTGGCCGATCCGGTGTGGCCGCGCCATGTCGGCGCGCTGCGCCATGTGCGGCGCAACGCGCAGCACCCAGGGGGAGTTTCCTTGGAGTACGCCCCCGCTTGGTTGGCCTCAGGCATCGCGCTGAGCGAAGACTTGCCGCTGCAAACAGGCGAGTTCTTTCCTGCCGAGAAAGATGCAGCCGCGGGCGCGGTGGACGACGCGCGGCCAGACCGCTGGGGCGAACGGATCGTCCGGCTCATCGACCGGCCGCCGCGCTTGTCGACGCTGGAGTACCTGCACTTCGCGGGCGAGCATCGCTTCGGCGCTCTGGGCGTTTCCACTTCGGCGAGTGAATATCTGCCGCGCCGCTATGGCCCGTTGCCGGTGCTGGCCGACGTGCAGGCGGTGCATGACTTGGTTCGGCAAGTCGAGGCCGGCGAGCCGGTGGGCGAGCACCTGCGCCGCCTGGTCGCGCCGGGCGCGACGCTCGGTGGCGCCCGGCCCAAGGCCTTGCTCGAGATCGACGGCGTGCAATGGATCGTGAAATTCGCTGAAGCCGGCGACCCGCTCGACAGCCCCTTGATCGAACACGCCAGCATGACGCTGGCCGCGCGCTGCGGCATCGAGGTCTGCGAAACGCGCGCCTTGCGGCTGGACGCCGGCCACGCCTTGGGCGTGCGCAGGTTCGACCGTACCGGCGCGCTGCGCCAGCACGCGCTGTCGGCGCATGTCGCGCTGCGCGCCGCCGGCCAAGCCTACGGCTATCCCGAGCTCGCGCTGCTGCTGCGCCGGCGCGCCCCGGCCGACTTGTTCGAAGCGCAGGGCGAGCAGTTGTTCCGGCGCATGCTGTTCAACATCCTGATCGACAACACCGACGATCACGAAAAGAACCATGTGCTGATCGTCGACGCCACGCAGCGCTACCGGCTCTCGGCCGCCTTCGATGTGCTGCCCTCGGGACAGGCGCTGGGCTATCAGCAGATGCGAATCGGACGCGACGGCGCCGAGTCAACGCTGGCCAACGCGCTGTCCGAGCACCGTTCATTTGCGCTCACCGCGGCCCGGGCACGCGAGGTTTGCGCCGATGTGGCCCACGCCGTCAATGGCTGGCGCGCTCACTTCGAAGCGCTCGGCGTCACCGGCCGCGACCTGGCGCTCCTGAGCGAGCAGATCGACAGAAAGTTCTTGCGAGATCAGCGCGAGCGACTCACGTAAGCCAGCACGCCTACGTCCGGGCGGCAGGGCGGCGGAGGTGCCCTGAACAACCGTCGTTGGTGTGGCACTTCGTGGCAGGCCAGCTTGGGTGCCGGGGCAGGTGGCTCGGGGTGCGTTCGCAGGCCCCACTCGCGGTGGACACCAAGCGTTGCCTCGGCACGGGCGGTGTTTATGGAACTGGCCGCAGAAGGCTGCGGTGGCGCCCCGCGAACGTGGGCCGGAAAACGCACCCCGGGCCGCCTGCCCTCGCACAAGGCCTGCAAGTGAGGCCTCGCGATGCCTACACCCCTTAAGCCATCTCCGCATTGATCGCCGCGAGCACTGCTGCGCCCGGGCACAGCTCGGCGACGCCCAGGCGATTCAGCGGCGTGTCCACCGTCTTCAAGTGCGCGTGCAGGTCTTCGGCCGCCGCGTTCACGTAGAGCAGGCCGGTGAGGATTTCGCCACGCGCTTCATGCGCAGCGATGTGGCTCAGCGCCGCGAGGCGGTCGCCTGCGTCGTAGCCGCCGGCGAGCTTGCGCAG
>JANOLA010000100.1:0-8673 GCA_031419535.1 Burkholderiales bacterium
GCTCGACGGTGGACGGCGCGCTCGACACGCCGCGCACCGCCGGCAGCGCCTGGCCGGTGAAGCCCGGTGTGAACGAATAGTTGCTGGCGACTTGGGCGCCGCCGAAAAAGACGCCGCGGCCGAGCAAGCCGGGCCGCGTCATGCTGTCGCCGATGCGCAGTGTGTGCTGCTCCTGCGGCGAGTCGTGCGTCAACGTCGTCTCCAGGCGCACGGCGCGGCGCGGCTGGGCTCCCCCCGTCGTTTCGCCCGTCAGGTTGCGCGCGACGCTGCTGTGCGTCAACACCCCCCGCGGGCCGGACCAGGCGAGTTCGCTGAACAGGCCCAAGTCGCGCGACGAGGCCGCGTTGCGCGAGTCCGCGGCGCTGTAGTTGAGGTCGTAGTTGAACACCAGCGCGGGCAACACGGCATCGCGCTTCGGTGTCGCGGGGGCATCGCCCGGCGACAGCCGGGTCGCTGAAAACGCGAGCGGCGAGACCTGAATCTCGACCGTCTGGCTCGACGCGTCGATGCGCGAATTGAAACCCGGCAGGCCATTCAGGGGGTAGAAGTTCTGGCTGCGGAAGAAGAACGCGCTGGCGGCCAGCGGCAGCGGCAGGCGCCACTCTTCGAACGCGTTGCTCGGCGCGTACAACTGGCCGGCGCGCTCCAGCATCGGCCAGGCGCCGCCGCGAGCGCCGTTGATCAGGCTATCGAACGTCAACAGCCGGCCTTCGGGCTCGGCCGTCGTGCGCGGCTGGCTTTGCGACTGAATTTGCGGCCCGCCCTGCGCCCATGCGCTTGCGCAGGCGCCCATGAGCCAGAGCGCCACCACGATCCGACATGCGCCACCGCGGCAGGCCGCAGCGGGCGCGCTCACGGGTCGACGCTGACCGCGAACACCTCGGTGACGCTGTCGTCGAAGGTCACAGCGAGCGCGGCCGCTCCGGCAGTTCCGGCAGCTCCGGCCGGCGCTGCCGAGTCGGCCGGCGCGGCGCGCTTGAGTTCGAACGCGCGGCGCGCGCCGGGCAGGATGTAGCCGCCGCTGTCGCGGCTCGCCAGCACGCTGCCGTCGCCGGCCTTGAGAATGAACTCGCGCGGCTGCGCGTAGGCCGCGCCGCTGTTCGTGCAGCTCGCGCTGAACCCGCCCGCGCTGGCGGCGTCTCGCACCGCCTGGCATTCGACGAGGCGCTTCGCTTTGGGCGGCGTGATGAACACGGGAATTGAAAACGCCAGCGCCACCTGAACGGTTTGCTGGCCCTCTTTGGCACGCGCCTCGACCACTTCACGCATGATCATCCGGTAGGTCACTTGCTCGGCCGGGGGAATCTTGCTCAGCCGGGCCAGGCGCACGACTTGGCGCGCGCGCGGCGCGAGCGTGAGGATCGGCGGCGAGAGGATCAGGTCGTCGGTGGGAATCAGCTCATCGTCGCCGCCGGGCGTCTGGCGCCAGGCAAACAGGTCGGCCTGCATCACCACCGTCTCGGCGCCCTCGTTGACCACCGTCACCGCGGTGGCCCGCTCCTGCGGGCTCATGTAGATGCGCACCGGCGAAACCGAGAACACGCCGCTGGAGGCCGGCGTGGCGAGCAGTGCGCACAGCAGGGCGGCGCAGCGATGGAGCATCTTGTTGCTTTTCATGGGGTGCCAGGGGATGAGTGCTGTTTCACTGCGCGCCGGGCCGGCTTGGGCGGCTCACCAGCCGACCAGGAACTCGACCACGCCTTGACCGTTTTCCAGACGCAGCGTCCACAGCGGACCGAATGCGCCACTGCCGGACTCCACTGCACTGACGGCCTGGTTGTCGATGACCCAGCCGCCTGGTCCCGCAACGTCGCCGCGGCGCACTTGCCGGATCTCCACCGCCTGCCGTCCCGCGCAGGAGATCGTCACCACGGGGTCGGTGCCCTGCACCTGGCCTGTGTTGACGCAGCCGGCGGCCAGATCGACGCGCACCGAAACCGGCGCCGCGGCCGAGGCGGCGATCGCCGACCCCGCGAGCGCGCTCAGGCAGAGCGCGCCAACCGCGAGTGCGTTCGCGAGCCCCCAGGGCCGGGCCAGCCTGGCCAGCCCCACGGGCCACGAAGGGGCCCGTTCCGTGCCCTTGGGGTTCAAGCAAAGTGGCAAAGCCACATTTGCTTGAGCTACGCGGTCGGGTCGCACGCGGACCTTCTTTCGAGGCAGATCAGTAGGTGACCGTCAGCACGCGGGTGTTGTCGGTACCGGTACAAGCCGCTGTGGTCGCGCAGGTGCCCGACTGGCCGGAAATCATGCCGCCGCCGATCGAGAAGTTCTGCGCCAAACCGTTGCCGGTGGCGCTGGCCGCGCTCAGCGACAAGGTGTAGGCCAGGCCGATCACGCTGCCGGAAGCCGCGTCAAGGGTCAGTGAATAGGGCAGCGAATTCGTGCAGCGCACCGCGAAGGCGCCTCCGGTTGCCGTGGCGGCAGCCGCTTGAAACGAGGTGTACGTGAACGCCACGTCGGTAGGTGCCGTGGTGACGGAGCACGACGACGTCAGGCTCACCGTGACGTTGAATCCGGCGGGGACAGTAGCGGCATTCGCCGCCAGGGGGACGAGTGCTGCGGCAACCGCGGCGGTGGCCAACAGGCCCAGGGCAAGCTTCTTCATGATGAGGTCCTTTTTGAGGGTTGGCGAAGTTCACGAACTCGGAGTGACGACACGCAACGAGCCGCGTCGTTTCCATGGCCGTGAGAATGCCCGCCGGGGCCTCTTGAAGCATCGGTGCGGCTCGCTGGCGCATACCGAATCACCCGGAGCATGGCCGGGAATAGGTCTCGGACGAGTGGAGTCTCCGCGAGCCCTCACCCCCACCCGCTCCCGAAGGGAGAGCAACTGTCGCCCGGCCGCTCCGAAGACAGTTGCTCGCCCCCTCGGGGGGCAGACGCGGTACTCCGCGGCCGGGGGTCGACATACAAGGGAGCAAAGTCCGCTCTCCCAGCTGGAGAGGCAGGAAGACAGAGCGACCGCTCAGGCAGCGTTCAGACTGACGACGCCTTCAAGCAAAGCCGCGAGTTCATCGTGGGTGAACGGCTTGATCAGCACGCCATCCATTCCGGCTTCGCGGCAGCGCTCGCGGTCTTCGGCCAGCGCGCTGGCGGTGAGCGCGAAGATCGGGCAGCGTGGCGCTGCCCGCGCCAGCGCGGCGCGGCGAATCTGCCTTGTGGCTTCATAGCCGTCGAGCACCGGCATGCGGCAGTCCATCAGGATCGCGTCGTAGTTCATCGCACTGGCGGCTTGCACGGCATGCTGGCCGTTGTCGGCCAGGTCGACGCGGTGCCCCATTTGTTGCAGCAGTGCCTGGGCGTAGCGCTGGCTGACAGGGTTGTCTTCGACGAGCAGCAGGTGCAACGAATCGGTTCGCGGCGTCGTTTCGCTGCGCTCGGCGTGGGCATCGCCTGAGGCGTCGAGAGTCTTTCCTTCTTGCTCCCTCTCCCTCTGGGAGAGGGCTGGGGTGAGGGCTGGCGGCTGGCCGCCGTGCCCCGTGCGCCGACCCTCACCCTGACCCTCTCCCGCAGGCGGGAGAGGGGGCAGATTGCCGGCGGCGGCATCGGGCGCGATCGCACCCAGGCACATCGTGAAGCAGAACGTCGAGCCGAGCCCGGGTTCGCTGTCCACGCTCAGCACGCCGCCCATCGCCTGCACGATGCGCTTCGATATCGCCAGCCCGAGCCCGCTGCCGCCGAACTTGCGCGTCGTCGAGTTGTCTTCCTGGACGAAGGGCTCGAACACGCGCCCGATCGCCTCGGGCGCGATGCCTTGCCCGGTGTCGCGCACGCAAACCCGATACGCCGCGCCGCCCATTCCCGGCGCTGTGGACAGCACGACGTGAATGCTGCCCGATTGGGTGAACTTGATCGCGTTGCCGAGCAGATTGTTCAGCACCTGCTGGATGCGCAGCGCGTCGCCAAGCGCTTGCGTGGGCAGGCCAGGCGCGACTTCCAGCGCCAGGTTCAGGCCCTTGCGCGCGGCCGACGGCGCCATCAGTCTGACGCTGCCGCGCACCACTCGATCCACATCGATCGGCGCGTGTTCGAGGTCGAGCCGTCCGCCTTCGATCTTCGACAGATCGAGCACGCCGTCGAGCAGCGCCAGCATCGACTTGCCGGCGTGGCGCAGCATGTCGACGCACTCGCGCTGCTCGCTGTTGAGCGGCATTTTGTCGAGCAGTTCGGCCATGCCGAGCACGCCGTTCATCGGCGTGCGGATCTCGTGGCTCATGTTGGCGAGGAAGCTGCTCTTCGCCAGATTCGCCGAATTGGCGGCGTCGCGCGCGGCTTTCAGTTCATCGGCATGGGCGAGCAGGCGCTGCGTCATTTCGCGCGTTGTGGCGCTGAGTGCGTCGATCTCGCTGCCCCCGTTCTGCTTCGGGCTGGCGCCGATGCGGCGCATCGTGTCCTCGGCGTGGTGCTGCAAGGCCCGCACCTTGCCGACGTGGCGCTGCGCCAGCCAGACCAACAGGGCCACGCTGATCAGGCCCAGGATCAGCGTCACGGGCAGCGTGGTGCGAAGCGCCTGCGCAAGTTGGGCGTGGGCAAAGCTGCTGTCGACGCTGACGCGCCAGACGTAGGTCTGGTCGATCAAGGTCTGCAAGAAGTACACCGAAGTCCAATCGCCCTCGGGCCGCCCGGGAATCGCCTGGGTCTTCTGCTGGAAGCTGAGCTGGATCGCCTGCGGCTCGAGCAACGGTTCGAGTTGCGCGCGCGGCATCGACGACGCTAGCACCTCACCGCGCGGGCTGAGGCTCGCGATCCGCGCGCCGGTCTGCTCGGACAAGCGGCGCGCGAAGGCGTCGTCGAGCAACAGGCCCGCCGACAACACGGCGTGCGGTTTCTCGCCGTCGCCCAAGGGCACGAAGACGCGCATCGCCAGCCCCATCTTGCCGGGCGCGGTGGCCGTGGCTTCCTTGCCGGCAAGCGCTTCGGCCAGGCCGGGCGTGTCTTTCACGTCGTCGAACGTTTCCGGCGAATGGGCGCGGTAGAGCACGCTGCCATCTCGGTCGATCACTTGCAGGATGCCGAACTGCGCGCTTTCCTCGAACTTGTCGAGCAGGGCCGCGACGCGCCGGCGGCGCTCGGCGCGCGGCGCATCCAGCGCCACCGCGGCAAGCAACGACGGGTTCATCGCGAGCAGGCGCGCCGCCGTGACCCGGCGCTGGATATTCTCTTCAGCCTCGAAACCGATCACGCGCCGCAAGTCTGCCGCCCGCTCGTGTTCGATGTCTCGGATCACCTGCGTCACCAGTGACTTGCGCACCTGATCGCCGACGTAACCGACAGCGACGCTCACGACCGCGATCGTCAGCACGATCTTCGCTGCAAAGCCCAGGCGCAGCTTCACCCGAACGCCATGGCTAATAGTTGTGGGAGGTGGGGCATCGAATCAATGTGTGTTGTCGCATCGAGCGCGACCCACTCGCGCTCGCCACGGAGCCGGAAATCCCCGGGCAAGACCGTTAGTTACAAGTTAAGACAGAGCGCCGATGCTACAAGTGATTGCACGTTCTTCCGTGGCGCCATCGCCACGTCCCTCCCTACTTTTTAGGAGGCATCGGATCGCTGCTCGGCGCGGCCGCAGGCAAGGCACCGAAGGCCTCGACCGCGGCCCGGCCCTCGGGCGATGCCACGAAGGCGACGAACTCCGCGGCCGTGCCAGTGAGGGAGCCGTTGTGGACGAGCACCGTCTCGTAGTCGAGCGGATAGAGCCCCGAGCGCAGCGCGTGCGCGCTCGGCACCACGCCGTCCAGCGCCAAGATGCGCAGGCCCTTGGCGGCACGCACATTGCCCGCCGAACCCCAGCCCACGCCCCAGCCGAAGCGCTGCAATTGCTCGATCACTTCGCGGTCCATGTTCAGCAAGCGCGCGTTGCGGCCGAACTCGAGGCCCGCGAACTCCGGCAGCCGAGCGCGGATGATGCGCAGCGAGTCGGCACTGTCGTGGCGGTAAAACGGGCGGATCGGGCCCGGCTTGCCGCCCAATTCCCTCCAGTCGGCAATGCCGCCCGAAAAGATGGCGGCGAGCTGGGCGCGGCTCACGTCGGCCACCGAAACATCGGCGCCGGTGGCGAAGACGATGGCCTCACGCGCGACGACGATCTGGCGCAGGCCGCTGCGCTGCTCTTGCGCGCTCAGTTGCCGCGGCAAACGCGCCAAGCCCCCCGGTTTGCGCGCGGCCTCCAGCGCGCCGAACACGCCCACCATCGGCGGCACTTCGATGCGCTGCGAGTCGGAGCGCCGGTTGAATTCGGCGGCAAGCGCCTGAATCAACTGCGTCGGCGGCCCGGCCCCGGGAATCGCGAGCTCCGCCGCCGCCGCGGGGCGCAACGCGATCCAGAGCGCCGTCAGAAAAACGAGATGCTTCAAGGCAGACGTTGGTATGTGGGTCACTTCTGAGCGAACTTCATGGTACCTGCGAATGCAGCGGCACAATCCCCCCATGCTCGGCCTGCCGATTCGCCCCTCGCACCGCTTCTACGCACTGGCCGTGTTCGCGCTCGGCAGCGCTGCGCTTGCAGGCGCGCTGTTCGGGCTGGGGCTGGGCTCCGGCGCGGTGCTCGACGTCGCGCCGATCCCTCTGCTACATCAATCGCTGGGCAACTGGGTGCTGGGCGCGGCCCTGTTGGCGCTGCTGGGCGCGAGCTCGGTGGCGCTGGCTGCGCTGCGCGGCCGCGCCGCAACCCAGCGTGAACAGGCCACCGCGATCGCGGAACTCGAGTCCAAGCTCGGCCGACAACACGAGGCCTTGCGCGGCAGCGAGCAGCGCTATCGGCGCCTGGTCGAGCTGTCGAACGATGCAATCGCGCTGTGTGGGGCAGACCGCGCCATCGTCTACGCCAACGCCGCCGCCTTTCGGGTCACGCGGGCCGAGCGCCCCGAAGCCCTTCTCGGCCAAAGCGTCGAATCGCTGTTCGTCGCCGAGGATCAAGCTTGGCTGGTCGACTGGCTCAGCCTGATGGCGGCGGAGCCGGGCAAACATGGTTTCCGGCCGGCGACGCTGCTATCGAGCGGCCGCACCCGCGTGCCGGTGGAGGTGGGGGGCGTCTCGTTCGAGGTCTCGGGCGGGGTGCAGTTGCAAGTCGTGATTCACGACCTGTCGGTGCTGCGCGCCGAGCAGGCCGCGGTGCGCGAACAGTTGCGTTTCATCGATCAATTGGTGGACGCGATTCCCGCGCCGCTGAGCGTGCGCGACGAAAAGGGCCGCTACCTGCGCATCAACACGGCCTACGCGCTGCTGCACCGCTGCGACCCGGCCGCCGTGCGCAGCCGCTCCGTGTTCGACGTGCTGCCTTACGAATTGGCGAGCCAGGTCGCGCAGCAAGACGCCGCGGCGATGCGCGGCAGCGAGGCGCTGACTTACGACAGCCGGCTCGCGCCGGCGCAGCGCCATGCCTGCGAACTGCTGTCGCGCGCCTGCGCGCTGCGCCGCACCGACGGCAGCATCGTCGGCGTGATCACGGTGGACACCGAGGTCACCGCGCTGCGCCTGAAAGACCGCGAGCTGGTGCGCGTCAATGCCGAGCTCGAGGCCTTGTCGCACCGCCTGATCCGAACCCAGGAAGACGAGCGCCGGCGCATCGCGCGCGACTTGCACGACCATGTGGGGCAGATCCTCGGCGTCTTGAAAATCACGCTGAAGCGGGTGTCGGCACAGGCGGCGATCGACACAAAAACGCTGGCGCCGGTGCTCGCCCTGGCCGACGACGCGCTGGCGCACGCGCGCGACCTGACCGCGACGCTGCATCCGCATGGGCTGGAAGACCTGGGGCTCGAAAGCGCGGTGCGGCGCCAGGTCGAGCGCTACGTCGCTGCGGCGATTCCGAAGGTTGATGTGCGCATCGATTTGCGCCCGCCGCGCAGCACCGCCGAACGCGAAATGGCGGCGTTTCGCATGGTTCAGGAGGCGTGCAGCAACGCCGTCAGGCACGCGGCGGCTCACGCGCTGAAGATCGACCTCGAGGCGCGCGATGGGCATTTGATGATCGCGATCGCCGACAACGGCTCGGGGTTCGACGCCAGCTCCACCGTGTTCGACCTGAGGCAGCGCGCCTCACTGGGAATCGCCAGCATGCGCGAGCGCGTGGCCGAGATCGGCGGCGAGTTCACGATCGAAAGCGCTCCCGGCGGCGGCACGGCCGTGCGGGCGTTGATGCCGTGGTAGGAGGACCCATGACTCGAACTCGGGCTGCGGCGCCGCGGCCGCTGACCCTCACCCTCACCCCCACCCTCTCCCGAAGGGAGAGGGAGCAAGGCAGAAGAAGTCGCGGTCTCTCCTGCAATAGGGTATGCCGATGACCCGCGTGGTGCTGGCCGACGACCACCAGCTGATGCGCGCCGGGCTGCGGCTGCTGCTCGACGCCATGCCCGATATCGAGGTGGTCGGCGAAGCGGGCGACGGCTTCGAGGCCCTGCACCTGGTGGCGCGGTTCGAGCCCGAGGTCGCGCTGCTGGACATCGCCATGCCCGGCATGACCGGTCTGGCGGTGCTGCGCGAGGTGCGCGCCAAGCACCCGAAGACGAAGGTGCTGCTGCTGTCGATGTACGACAGCCGCGACTACGTCACCGAGGCGATTCGCTCGGGGGCAGCGGGCTACCTCATCAAGGACGCCGCGGTCGATGAACTGGCGCGCGCGCTGGCGGCTGTGGCGCGAGGCGAGACCTATCTGAGCCCGAGCATCTCAAG
>JANOLA010000101.1:0-2653 GCA_031419535.1 Burkholderiales bacterium
TGCGCGCGGCCCGAACCGTCAGGTCGTGGAACAGCGGGTCGGGAATCTTGATGGAGATGGCTTTCATCGGCCCAGTGTAATGCTCGAGTGGCATCACGGTATTTCTACCTGCCCGCGGGTGCGCAGATCGGGGCGCGTCGTCAAACGCCCTATCGATCTACCGCGAGCGCCGCACGCGCAAGATTTCGTCGAGGATCAGCAACGCCGCGCCGACGCTGATGGCGCTGTCGGCCACGTTGAACGACGGGAAGTACCAGCCGGCGTAGTGGACTTGGATGAAGTCGACCACATAGCCGTGCAGCAGGCGGTCGATCACGTTGCCCAGCGCGCCGCCGAGGATCAGCGCCAGCGCCAGCGCAAACAGGCGCTGCCCGCCGTGGCTGCGCAGCATCCAGACGATGAACACGGCGGCCGCCACGCCGAGGACGGTGAAGAACCAGCGCTGCCAGCCCGACGCGTCGGCGAGAAACGAAAACGCGGCGCCGCTGTTGTGCACGCGAACCAGGTTGAAGAACGACGTGAGGGTGACGCTGTCGCCATGCTGGAAGCTGCCGATGATCATCGTCTTGGTGACCTGATCGGCGATGACGATCAGTGCCGCGATGGCGAGCCAGGGGAGCAGCGGTGCGGTGCGCGAGGCCATGTTCACGCCACCGTGCGGATTTCGCCCGCACCGTACAGGTTTGTCGTGCAGCGCGAGCAGATCGTCGGGTGCGCGGCGTTGTGGCCGACATCGGCGCGGTAGTGCCAGCAACGGTCGCACTTGATCGCGGCGCTTGCGCGCGGCGTCGCGCGATACGCTTCGGCTTCGGCGGCGCCGAGTTCCCCGATCTCGACGCTCGACGTGATGAACACGAACTTCGCATCCTCGCCCAGGCTGCGCAGCAGCGACAGGTCTTGGCCCTTCACGGCAAGGGTCAACTCGGCCTGCAACGACGAGCCCAGAACCCCTTGGCTGCGCAGCACTTCGATTTGCCGGTTCGCCTCGGCGCGAATTTCGCGCAAGCGCTCCCACTTGGCGAGCAGTTCGAGGTCGGGCTCGTTGAAACTCCAGTAGGTGGCCGTGAACACCGAGCTTGAAGCCGTTGACGCCATCAAGCGCCACGCCTCCTCGGCGGTGAAGCTCAGGAACGGCGCCATCCAGCGCACAAAGGCCTGCGTGATGTGCCAGAGCGCCGTCTGCGCCGAGCGCCGCGCGAGCGACTTCGGTGACGCGGTGTAGAGGCGATCTTTCAGAATGTCGAGATAGAACGCGCCCAGGTCTTCCGAGCAGTAGAGCTGGAGCTTCGTGACGACCGGGTGGAACTCGTAGACGCCGTAGTGGCCGCCATGAAAGACGCCGGCCTTGGCGTCGAAGCTGCCCACGATCTCGGCCTGCACCTGCGCCGCGCGCGCGAGCGCATACGCGTCGATCTCCAGCAACTGCTCGAGCGGCACGGCGTCCTTGGCGGGATCGAAGTCGCTCGTGTTCGCGAGCAGAAAGCGCAGCGTATTGCGGATGCGCCGGTAGGCGTCGACGACACGCGCGAGGATCTTGTCGTCGCCGGCGATGTCGCCCGAGTAGTCGCTCGCCGCGACCCACAGGCGAATGATCTCGGCGCCGAGTTTCTGGCTCACGGCCTGCGGCTCGATGCCGTTGCCCAGGCTCTTGCTCATCTTGCGCCCTTGCGCGTCGACCGTGAAGCCATGCGTGAGCAGGCCGCGGTACGGCGCACGGTCTTCGAGCGCGCAGGCGATCAGCAGCGACGAGTGGAACCAGCCGCGGTGCTGGTCGTGGCCTTCGAGGTAGAGGTCGGCCTCCGGGCCCTGCGCGTGAAAGCCCGGGTGCTCGGGCGTGCCGCGGTGCGTGCCGCGCAGCACGTGAAAAAACGTCGAACCCGAGTCGAACCAGACTTCCAGGATGTCGCTGCTCTTGGTGTAGTGCGCTGCGTCCGAGGCGCCGAGAATTTGCTCGGCGCTCGCGCGGCTCCACGCTTCGATGCCGCCTTTTTCGACAATCGCCGCGGCCTCGTCCAGGATCTCCATCGTGCGCGGATGCAGCTCGCCGCTGTCTTTGTGCAGGAAAAACGGCAGCGGCACGCCCCAGCTGCGCTGGCGGCTGATGCACCAGTCGGGCCGGTTCGCGATCATGTCGCGCAGCCTCGCGCGGCCGTTCTCGGGGTAGAAATCAGTCTGGTCGATCGCATCCAGCGCGAGCTGGCGCAAGGTTTTGTTTGCCTTGTCCTGGGTGAACACGCCCACGCCTTCGTCCATGCGGATGAACCATTGCGCGGCGGCGCGGTAGATCACGGCGGACTTGTGGCGCCAGCAATGCGGGTAGCTGTGCGTGATGGTCTCGGTGGCGAACAGGCGCCCGGCAGCCTTGAGTGCCTCGATGACTTCCGGCACCGCTTTCCAGATGTTGCTGCCGCCGAAGAGGGCGAAGTCGGCGGCGTACGCGCCGTTGCCCTGCACCGGGTTCAAGATGTCCTCGATGCTGATGCCGTTGGCCACACAGCTGTTGAAGTCTTCCACACCGTAGGCCGGCGACGAATGCACCAGGCCGGTGCCGTCGTCGGCGGTGGCGTAGTCGGCCAGGAACACGGGGCTCAGGCGCTTGTAGCCAGCACGACTTCGCGCGCCGAGCGAGCGAGGCGATGTCCTGCAGCACGCC
>JANOLA010000102.1:0-4624 GCA_031419535.1 Burkholderiales bacterium
GCGGTGGTGGACAAGGATGCACGCGTGATCGAGCTGATCTTGCGCGAATCGAAGAGCGTACTGCGCGCGCGGCGCGACGTGATCGTGGTCGAACATCGGCTCGGCTTCGTGATGGCCAACGCCGGCATCGATCTGTCGAACGTGGAGGGCAATTCGCAAGAGAGCCGCGCGCTGCTGCTGCCGTTGGACCCGGACGCCGAGTGCCGCAAGCTGCGCGCCACCTTGCGCGAACGCACGCAGTCCGATGTGGCCGTCATCATCAATGACAGCCACGGCCGCGCCTGGCGCAACGGCACGGTCGGCGTGGCAATCGGCTGCGCCGGCTTGCCGGCGTTGCTCGACCTGCGCGGCAAGCCCGATCTGTTTGGGCGCCCCTTGCGCATCACGCAAGTGGGTCTGGCCGACGAGTTGGCCGCTGCGGCGTCGCTGATGATGGGGCAGGCCAGCGAAGGCACGCCGATCGTGCTGATTCGCGGGCTCGAGTGTGAGGCGCAAGACGGCAGCGCGGCCGACCTGGTGCGCCCGAAGGAAATGGACTTGTTCCGGTAGTGCTGCGACCCAGAGGTTTCGGAACAAAATGAAAGCGAGCATCGCGATGCGCAACGTCACGCGTTTCAAGAAGGACGCCCCGTGATCCTCGCGCTCGCCGGTGGCGTGGGTGGCGCAAAGCTCGCCAAGGGCCTGGCCGAACTGCTCGGCCCGCACGAGTTGACCATCGTCGTCAACACGGGGGATGATTTCGAGCACCTGGGCCTGAACATCTCGCCCGATCTCGACACGGTGATGTACACGCTGGCGGGAGTCAGCGACGCGGTGCGCGGCTGGGGTCTGGAGGGCGAGAGCTGGAACTTCATGCAGCAGCTCGAGAAGTTGGGCGGCGAGGCGTGGTTTCGCCTCGGCGACCGCGACCTCGCGACACATGTGCAACGCACGCAATGCTTGCGCGAGGGCTTGAGCCTGTCGCGTGCCACCCGGTCGCTGTGCGCGAGCTTGGGCCTTACCCACCGCATCGTGCCGATGAGCGACGACCCGGTGCGAACGCTCGTGCACAGCGACGCGGGCGTGCTCGGGTTCCAAGACTACTTCGTGCGGCGTCGCGCCGAGCCCGTGGTCACCCGGCTGGACTATGCCGGCGCCAATGAGGCGCGCATCGCCGATGGATTTCGCGCCGCGCTCGAACACCCCGAATTGCGCGCCGTGATCGTCTGCCCGTCCAACCCGTACCTGAGCATCGCGCCCATCCTGGCGCTGCCGGGTGTGCGCGAAGCTTTGCGCAAGCGCCGCGCGCCGGTGATCGCGGTGTCACCCATCGTTGCTGGGCAGGCGATCAAGGGGCCGGCCGCGAAGATCATGCGTGAACTGGGAAGCGAGCCTTCGTCGATCGCGGTCGCGCGCTTCTATGAAGGGCTGATCGATGGCTTGGTCGTGGACCGTGCCGACGCGGTGCTCGCCGGAGCCATCGAGCGCTGTGGCATGCAGTGCTTCGTCACCGACACCGTGATGCGCGAACCCGGCGACCGCGCTGCCCTTGCGCGCCGAGTGCTCGATTTCGCTCGCATGCGCGCGGCGCCCGCGTCGTCATGAGAGCACCGGATCGCGCCGAGCGCGCTGACCCGTGGCGGCCGCCTGTGGGGACGGCCGTGCGCCCGTGGCTGGTGTTGCCGATGAAGTCGCTGCGCGATGGCAAGAGCCGGCTCGCGTGCGCGCTCGATGCGCAGCAGCGCCACGAACTGCTCGAGCACCTGCTGCTGCGCGTGCTCGAGCGTGCCGCGGAGTTCCCGGGCCTCGGGCAGACCCTGCTCGTCAGCGGCTGCGCGCAAACGCTCGCGCGCGTCGCGGGCCTGGGCGCACGCATCCTCGAAGAGACCCCGGGAGCGGGATTGAACGGCGCGTTGCGTCAGGCGCAGCTGGAACTGCGCCGGATCGGCGCCTCGCGCATGCTCGTGATTCCCTGCGACTTGCCGCTGCTCGAGACCGACGACCTACGGCGCCTGGCCGACGGCGCCGCGCTGCACCGCGTCGCGATTGCGCCCGACGAGGACGGCGAGGGCACGAACGGCCTTTGTTTCGAGGCGTCGCTCGACTTCGATTTCAGCTTCGGCCCGCAAAGTTATGCACGCCACGTCGACCACATCCGCCAGGCGGGACTGCAACACTTCGCGGTCAACACTCCCGGCCTCGCTTTCGATCTCGATCTGCCGCAACAGCTGGGCCGAATCGAGTGGGAGCGTCAGCCCGCCTCCAACCCCAGGTAGGCCTTGCGAATCTCGGGCCGGTCCATCAATTCGGCCGCCGGGCCTTGCGCGACGATGCGGCCCTCTTCCATCACGTACGCGCGCTGCGCGAGTTGCATCGCCATCACGACGTTCTGCTCGACCAGCAGCACCGAAGTGCCTTGCGCGTTGATCGAGCGGATCGCGCGGAACATTTCCTGCACGATCAGCGGCGCGAGACCCAGCGACGGCTCATCCAGCAACAGCAGCGTCGGGCAGGCCATCAGCGCACGCGCAATCGCCACCATCTGCTGCTGCCCGCCCGACAGCGACCCCGCCGGCGCGTGCAGCTTTTGCTGGAGCATCGGGAACAGCTCCAGCACCTGCGCCAGGCTTTGCGCGCGCTCGAGCTTCGCCCGCGGCGTGAAGCTGCCGAGCACCAGGTTGTCGTGCACGCTCATCGTCGTGAACAGGCGCCGGCCTTCGGGAACGATGGCGATGCCGGCCGCGCAAAACTGGTGGCTCGGCAACGCCGTCACGTCGCGCCCGTCCAGGCGCAGATGGCCGGCGCGCGCGCGCAGCAGCCCGGCGATCGTGTTGATCAGCGTCGACTTGCCCGCGCCATTGGGCCCCACCACACACACCAGCTCGCCGCGCTGCACGTTCAGCGTCACGCCGCGCAGCGCGGGCGCCTTGCCGTAGTGGACCTCGATCGCGTCAAGCTCGAGCATCGGGCGTCCCCAGGTAGGCGCTCACCACTTCGGCGTTCTTCATCACTTCGGCGGCGGGCCCCTGCGCGATCAACTTGCCGTGGTTCAGCACGGCGATCCGGTCGGTCAGCGCCATCACGGCGTGCATCACGTGTTCAACGAACACGATCGTCGCACCGCCATCGCGAATTCGCCGGATCAGCGCCACCGCTTCGTCGATCTCGCCCGGCGTGAGACCTGACAGCACTTCGTCGAGCAGCACCAGGCGCGGCCGCGCGGCGAGCGCGCGCGCGAGTTCGAGGAACTTGCGCTGGTGCAGGTTCAGGTCATCGGGCAGCGCGCCGGCTTTTGCGTGCAGGCCCGTGAATTCGAGCCACTTCCAGGCTTCGCGCAGCGCGGCCGGCCGTGACAGCGCCGCGCCGCCGAACATCGCAACGAGAGCGACGTTGTCCAGCACGCTCATGTGGCCGAACGGGCGCGGAATCTGGTAGGTGCGCGCGATTCCCGACTGCGCGATGCGGTGCGCGGGCGCTCCGGTCAGCGCACGCCCCTGGAACACGATCTCGCCGCTAGTGGCCGCGTAATGCCCGCTGACGACGTTGATGAAAGTCGACTTGCCTGAGCCGTTAGGGCCGAGCAGGCCAAGGATTTCACCTTCGCGCACTTGCAGGCTCACGCCGTCGAGCGCTTGCACGCCTTTGAAGGCTTTGCTCAGGTTGCGGACTTCGAGCAGCGTCTTCCCCACGGGGAGAGCTTGTCTTGCTCCCTCTCCCCGCGGGAGAGGGAGTGAAGAGAGAGGGAGAGAAGGGGGAGTGAGTGGAGCCACCGAACGCCTGCGCCCAAGCAACGTCCCCAAGATGCCCTCCGGCATGAACAGAATCACCGCCACCAGTACGGCGCCCACAACGGCCTTGCCGGCCACGGCGTAGTCGCCGGCCGTGAACGCGTAGAGCAAGCCGGTGATGACAGCCGCGCCCACCGCCGGCCCCGCCCAGCGCCGCGTGCCGCCCAGCACGCTCATCAGCACCACAGTCAACGGCACCGTGATGTTGAACGTCTCGCCCGCGGTGACGTAGTTGACGAACAATGCATGAATGCCACCGGCCAGCCCCGCGAGCGAACACGAAATTCCGAACGCGATCAGCTTGTAGCGGTAGGTCGGAACGCCCATCACCTCGGCCACGTCTTCGTCGTCGTGGATCGCGAACAGCCCGGTGCCGAGCTTGGAGGCGTGAACGCGGTAGGCGATCCACAGCGTCGCCAGCGCCGTGGCCAGCGCCATCAGGTACAGCGACGACGACGCCGTCGGCCCGATTTTCGGGATCGCCACGCCGCCCAGCGAGATGCCCGGCCCGCCGTCGATGCGGGTGTTCAGCACGATCGTCGCGACGACGAAGGTGACCGCGAGCGTCAACAGCGCGAACAGCTCGCCGCGCACCGCCTTCACGCGAAACACCACCGCGCCCAAGGCCAGGCCGAGCAATGCCGCCGCGGCGGCCGCCACCGGCAGCGTCCAGAGAAACGGCACGCCCAGATTGGCTGACAAACCGGCCGACGTGTACATGCCGACGCCGAAGAACGCGCCGTGGCCGAACGAAAAATAGCCCGAATAGCCCGACAGGATGTTCCACGACAGCGCCAGGATCGCCCAGTGGCACACGAGGTAGAGGAACGACTCGTAAAACGGCGCGACGCCGAGCC
>JANOLA010000103.1:0-6559 GCA_031419535.1 Burkholderiales bacterium
CCTGGTCGTCATCAACTTCGTCGTCGTGACCAAGGGTGCCGAGCGCATCGCCGAAGTCGGCGCGCGCTTCACGCTGGACGCGATGCCGGGCAAGCAGATGGCGATCGACGCCGACCTGAACGCCGGGCTGATCGACGAGAAAGAAGCGAAGCGCCGGCGCGCCGAAGTGGGCGAAGAGGCCGAGTTCTTCGGCTCGATGGACGGCGCGTCGAAGTTCGTTCGTGGCGACGCGATGGCCGGCATGCTGATCCTGTTCATCAACATCGTCGGCGGCCTGATCATCGGCATGGTGCAGCACGGCCTGTCCGCCGCTCAGGCGGCCGACAGCTACATCCTGCTCGCGGTGGGCGACGCGCTTGTCGCGCAGATCCCGGCGATGCTGATTTCGGTGGCGGCGGCGATGGTGGTGTCGCGCGTCGGCAAGGAGCGCGACGTCGGCCAGCAGATCGCAAGCCAAGTGTTCGATTCGCCACGCTCGCTCGCCATCGTCTCGGGTGTGATCGGGCTGCTCGGCGTGATTCCCGGAATGCCGCACATGGTGTTCGGCGCGATTGCCGCCGGCATGGGTTACGCGGCGTACCTGATGCGCGAACGCCAGCGCCGCGCCGCGGCCGTGCCGGCGCCGAGCCTTGAGCCCGCGCCTTCGAACGGCGAAGCGAGCTGGGACGACCTGGTGCCGGTGGACACACTCGGCCTGGAGGTCGGCTATCGGCTGATCGCATTGGTGGATAAATCGCGCGAAGGCGACCTGCTGTCGCGCATCAAGGGCGTGCGCAAGAAGTTCGCGCAGGACGTGGGCTTCCTGCCGCCGCCGGTGCACATCCGCGACAACCTCGAGCTCAAGCCCAGCATGTACCGCCTCACGCTGCGCGGCGCGGTGGTCGGCGAGGCCGAGGCGTTTCCGGGAATGTTTCTCGCCATCAACCCGGGCCATGCGACGCAGCGCCTGATCGGCACGCCCACCACCGACCCGGCATTCGGCCTGCCGGCGACCTGGATCGAAGAAGGCCAGCGCGAAGCGGCCCAAATGGCCGGCTATACGGTGGTTGATTGCTCGACCGTGGTGGCGACCCATCTTTCACACTTGATGCAGCTCCACGCGGCCAAGTTGCTCGGCCGTGTCGAGACCCAGCAACTGGTGGAACACGTGAACAAGTTGGCGCCGAAATTGATCGAGGATGTCGTGCCGAAGATGGTGGGCATCGCCGCGCTGCAAAAAGTCTTGCAGTTGCTGCTGGAAGAAGGCGTGCACATCCGCGACATGCGCTCCATCGTCGAGAGCCTGGCCGAACACGCCGCCACCGTGACCGACCCGACGGAGCTGGCGCGGCGCATCCGCGTGCACTTGTCTTCCAGCATCGTCCAGCAGATCTACGGCCCGGTGCGCGAGCTCGACGTGATCGCGCTCGCTCCCGACCTGGAGCGCCTGGTCGCGCAGGCACTCAATTCGCCCAACGGCTCGGCACTCGACCCCGGCGTCGCGGAAACGCTGACGCGCAGCGCCGCCGACTCCGCGCGCCGCCAGGAAGACCTGGGCCACCCCGCGTGCCTGCTCGTGCCCGACATCCTGCGGGCGCCACTGGCGCGTCTGCTCAAGCGCGCCGCGCCGCGCCTGCGCGTGCTGAGCCACAGCGAGATTCCTGACACGCATTCGATTCGGATTGGTTCCGTGATAGGGGGAACAGCATGAACGTGAAAAGATTCACGGCCCGCACCGCGCGCGACGCGCTGGCCGCCGTGCGCCAGGCGTTTGGCGAAGACGCTGTGGTGCTGTCCACCAAACCTTGCCTGGAAGGCATCGAGGTCGTCGCGATGGCGCCCGAGAGCCTGGAGCAGTTCGAGCGTGTGGCCGCCGCGGCGCCGTCGGTGCAGGCGATGCCTGCCTACCGCGCGCCCGCGGCGGCGCCGCACAGCGCGCCGGTGCACTACAACGACTCAACGCCGCAAAGCGCGCCGATTCGCTACAACGAGCCGGCGCAAAGCGTCGCACAAGACGTCGGCCAGCTCGGCATGAGCACGATGTCGTTTCAAAGCTATGTGCGCGAGCGCATGCTGAAGCGCCGCGAAGCCGCGCTGCGCGACGAAGCGAGCGAAGCGCTCGCGCAGCGCGCCCGGGCCGCATCGGCTACCGCATCGGCTGCCGCATCGGTTGCCGCATCGGTTGCCGCACAACCGGTCGCGCGCGCGGCGATGAATTCGGCCCGCATGCCGCAAGCGCTGGCACAGAGCGAGCCGTACCTGGCTCAGCCTGCCGCCGCAATGGCAGCGCAGCGCGCCCAAGAGCCGAACTTCGGCCCCGCGGTCGCGCTGCCGCAAGGCCTGACCACCGACCCGGCCTGGTTCGAGCCGCTCGCCGAGCGCTTGCGGCAACCCGTGGCGCCGCAATCCGCCACGCCGCAGGCAGCTGTTTTCGCGCCGGCCCCGGCCGCACGCGCGCCCGGCGCGTCCGCCGATCAGCTCGCGTCGCAGCGCAACCAGCAAGCCATGATGGCCGAGCTGCGCCAGGTGAAGGGCCTGATCGAAGACCGCTTCGGCGCGCTCGCCTTCATGGACAAGCTGCAGCGCCATCCGGCGCATGCCCGCCTGACGCAGCGCCTGCTCGATTGCGGATTTTCGGCGGCGCTGATCCGCAAACTCGCCGAGCACATGAACCCCGGCGTCGCCAATGAAGGCGAATGGGCCGCGAGCATTCTGGAGCGCAACCTGGCCACCGGCGAAGGCGAGAGCGCGCTCGAAGACCAGGGCGGCGTCTACGCCCTTGTCGGCGCCACCGGCGTCGGCAAGACGACGAGCACGGCGAAACTCGCCGCGGCGTTTGCCGCCAAGCATGGCGCCGCGCACCTCGGGCTGGTGACGCTCGACGCCTACCGCGTCGGCGCCCACGAACAACTGCGCGCCTACGGCCGCATCCTCGGCGTGCCGGTGCACACCGCGCACGACAAGGCCTCGCTCGACGACCTGCTGCAACTGCTGTCGGCCAAGAAGATGGTGCTGATCGACACGGCCGGCATGGCGCAGCGCGACGTGCGTACCGCCGAGCTGCTGGACATGCTCGACCACCCGTCGATCCACAAGCTGCTCGTGCTGAACGCCGCGGCGCAGGGCGAGACGCTGGAAGACGTGATCGTCTCGTACCGCGGCGCGCTGGCGCGCGGCGTGATCCTGTCGAAGATGGACGAAGCCGTGAAGCTCGCGCCGGCGCTCGACGCGGTGATCCGCCACAAGCTGCCGGTGCTGGGCGTGGCCAACGGCCAGCGGGTGCCCGAAGACTGGCACCGCCTGTCGGCGCACGTGCTGGTGCACCTGGCGATGCGCGCCACCGCGTGGACGGCGTACCGTTACGAGGCCGAAGACGTGCCGCTGATTTTCAGCGCACCGCAGACCGCGGCGTGGCGCGCCGGCGCGGCCGGCCCGACCCGGGTGGCCCATGTTTGACGCCACCGGCATCGGCGGCGCAGTGCCGCACCTCGCCGCGCATTCGGCGCAGCAACTGGCCTCGCCGCCGGCGCACCGTGCGATGCCGCTCGACCAGGCGCATGGCCTGCGCCAACTGTTCTCAGGGCACCGCGTGCGCTTCGTGCCCGTGGTCTCGAACCCGCACATCGGCGCGAGCGGATTGATGCTCGAGCGCCTGTGCACCGCCTTCGGCGCGCATGGCGCGCGCACGCTTGTCGTCGACGCCAGCGAGCGCGCGTCGATGGCCGATGCTTCCGTGCTCGTCGATCTGGCCTCGGCGATCGAACACCTGTCGCCGACGGTGGCCTACCTGTGCGCGCGCGGCCTGCCGCAGCGCTGCATCGACGCCGACGGCTTCACGTCGGCGCTGCTCGACGCGGTGGTCGACGCCACCGGCGAGATCGACGTCGTTCTCGTGCACGCGCCCGCGTCCGACCTGTGCCGCATGTTCGCGCGCCACGATCCGCGCCACGCGGCGCGCCACGATGTCTACCCGCTGCTGCTGTGCGACGACCGGCCGACCAGCGTGACCCATGCCTACGGCGCGCTGAAGCTGCTGGCGCAACGCGCCGCGCTGCTGGTGCACGACGTGCTGCTCGGCGCGCTGCCGAGTTCGCCGCGCGCGCCGCGCATTGCCGATCAATTGGCGGCCTGCGCCGAACTGTATTTGCAGGCGACGGTGCGGCATTCCTTGCGCATCGATCCCGCCGCCGGCGCCAACGAGCCCGCGCCACCCGAGCTGCGCCGCTGGGCCCAGAAGTGGTTGAACACCCCGGGCTTGAGCGCGTCTGCGCGGCCGCTCGGAGCCCATGGCGCAACGGCACGCCACGTCCTGAACTGAATTCCCGGAGCCGAGGAACAACGATGTATACCGCCAAAGGCAAGCTCGACGTCGACTCGATGCTCAAACAGTACAGCCCGCTGGTGCGCCGCCTCGCGCACCAGATGCTGGCCAAGCTTCCCGCCAATGTGGAGCTCGACGACCTGGTGCAAGTGGGCATGATCGGCTTGACCGACGCGCTTTCGCGCTTCGACGTCGGCCAGGGAGTGCAGTTCGAAACCTTCGCGACGCAGCGCATTCGCGGCGCGATGCTCGACGAGCTGCGTGGCACCGACTACCTGTCGCGCGGCACGCGCAAGCAGCAGCGCGCCATCGAAGCCGCGGTGCACCGGCTCGAGCAGCGCCTGGGTCGCGCGCCCGTGGAAAGCGAAATCGCCAAGGAAATGCAGATGTCGCTCGCCGAGTACCAGGAGCTGCTGGGCCGGGTGCGCGGCACCCAGCTCGTCTACCTGGAAGACATGACGGGCTCGGGCAGCGAAGAAGATTTTCTGGACCGCCATGTCGGCGAGGAAGACGACAACCCACTCGCGCGGCTGCAAGACCAGCGCATGCGCGAGGCGCTGATCGAGGCCATCAAGCACCTGCCCGAGCGTGAGCAGTACGTGATGAGCATGTACTACGAACACGACATGAACCTGAAGGAAATCGCCTCGGTGCTCAAGGTCACCGAGTCGCGGGTCTGCCAGTTGCACAGCCAGTCGATCGCGCGATTGCGCGTGAAATTGCGCGCGTATTGAGATTGGCGCCCGGCCGGCCACGCCATGCCGTCTCTGCTGAGCCTGAGAGTCTTGCGCCGTAGCCATTTTGCTCCCTGTCCCTCCGGGAGAGGGGGCAGAACCGAAAAGCTTTCAGCCTCTTTGCGCTGGCCGCTTCCCGCGCTGCTGGTGTGGGCTGGCGCCTGGGCGCTGTTCATCGCGCTTCGCGGCGTCGGCATCGCGGCGCTGACCGCGGCGCTCGCGGCCACGCTGCTCGGCGTGACGGCCTGCGGCGTCACGGCACTGGCCGCGACGCGCTGGCGGCGCGCTTTCATTGCCGCGGGATTTCCACTTTCATTCGCCTTGTCAATCGGATCGGCGTGGATGTCGAGCGCGGCCGTTGAGGGCAGCGTCGGCGCGATACCGCCATGGGGCTGGTTGCTGCCGCTTGCTCTGCTGATGGCGCTCTACCCACTCAAGGCCTGGCGCGACGCGCCGCTGTTTCCCACGCCGCGCGGCGCATTGCGCGAGTTGGCGCGCGCAGCGCCGCTGCGCCGGGAGCGCGCATCGTCGACGCCGGCTGTGGCCTGGGAGCGGGCCTGCGCGAGCTGCGTGCCGCTTATCCCGGCGCGAAACTCGTCGGAATCGAGTGGAGCCGGCTGCTGGTTCGGGTCTGTGCCTGGCGCTGCGGCTTCGCCCAGGTGCGTCGTGCCGATCTCTGGGCCGCGGACTGGTCGGGCTTCCAGATGGTCTACCTGTTTCAGCGCCCGGAGAGCATGGCGCGCGCGGCGCAAAAGGCGGCGCGCGAACTGACCCCCGGTGCCTGGCTGGTCAGCCTGGAATTCGAAGTGCCGTCATGCGCGCCGCACGCCGTGGTGCGCTGCGACGATGGGCGCCGCGTGTTCGTCTATCGCGCGCCGTGGCCGGTGCGGCTGAGCAACCGTCGCCGGGCCGCCCCAAGACGGTTGCTCGCCATGGGCCACGAAGGGGCCCCTGCGGGGCCCTCGGGGGGCGGGCGCGAAGCGACCGGGGGCGAACAACCACCCGCCTGATTCAAGCCTGAATCACAGCGCCGTTGCGGTTGCGCTCGGTGCTGCCGTCGCGCGCATAGCCGGCGCCGGTGCCGGGGCGCGGCATCAGCACGTCGATGGCGCGGTCCAGCGCGGCGGTGGCGCGGGCCAGCGATTCGCGCTGCGCGGCGACGGTCGCGCTGGCGTGCGCCAGGCGGCGCCGCAGCGCTTCGGGGACCGAGCCCTGCTTGGCGGCGAGGCTGAAGCGGTCCACCGCCTGGGTCAGCGCCGCGTGCAAGCCCTGGCCGTGGTGGCCGATCGCCTCGAGGTCGCGGTCGCACAGGGCCGTGCTCAGGCTCGCCAAGTGACCCTCGATGCGACTCAGCGTCGCCTCCAGGGTGCTGTCGGCGCAGGCGGCGCGGATGCGCGGTCCGGTCATGTTTGCGATTCCGGCGCGGTTCAGTGCGACTTTTTGCTCAGCAACTCTTGCGCGTTGGCGATCAACTTGTCGGCCACGGCAGACGGGCTGACGACGAATTTGCCCTGCGCGATCGCCG
>JANOLA010000104.1:0-4018 GCA_031419535.1 Burkholderiales bacterium
AGGTTCGCGCCACGCTCGATCGTGAATTCGGTGTCGATCAGGTCGCGCGAGTGGTTCAGGTCGGACTGCGCGATCAGCACCGCCATCGAGCCGCCGCGCAAACCGCCGATCACGTCGGCCAAGCGGTTCGACAAAGCCGGCGCCACGCCTTCGAAAGGCTCGTCCAGCAGCAACAGCTTCGTGCCGACCGCGAGCGCGCGCGCCAGCGCAACGAGTTTTTGCTGGCCGCCCGACAGCAGCAGCGCACGCCGCTCGCGCATCTCTTTCAGCTCGGGCAGCACACCGTAGACGAATTCCAGGCGCGCATCGGCTTTCAGCGCCTTCGACGCCCACACCGGAACCAGGATGTTTTCTTCGACGCTGAGTTCGGGCACCAGGCCGCGGTCTTCGGGCATGTAGCCGATGCCCATGCGCGCGCGCGCATGGCGCGGCAGCTTGGCGAGATCCTGGCCGTCGAACGAGATGCGGCCCTGCGTCACCGGCAGGTGCCCCATCACGCTGCGGATGAGCGTCGTCTTGCCCGCGCCGTTGCGCCCCACCAGCCCGACCATCTGGCCCTCCGGCGCGGCCAGGCTCAGCCCGCGCAGCACCTGCACCGAGCCGATCGAAACGTGGATGGAGTCAATGGCGAGCATGGCGGATGTCGGCGGAACCGGTGACATAGCGTCGCACCTCTTCGAGGCCGAGCGCGACGCCGGGAACGTCGTCGGCGATGATCTTGCCGCTGTAGAACGCGAGCACGCGGTCGGCGTAGCGCTCGACGATGTCCATGTCGTGTTCCACGAACAGGACGGTCAGCGCCTGCGCGCCGAGAGCCGTCATCACGATGTCCATCATCGGAAATTTTTCTTCGGCCGAGACGCCGCTCGTCGGTTCGTCGAGCAGCAGCAGTTTCGCCTCGCCGGTGAGCGCCATCGCGATATCGAGCAACTTGCGCACGCCGCCCGGCAACTCGGCGGCGCGGCGGTCGCGGTGTTCGGTGAGGCGAAACCGCGCGAGCAGTTCTTCGGCGCGCGCGAGTGCGCTCGGTCGGCGCGCCGAATTCCAAAAGGACGGCCAGAACGAAAGCGAATCGCCGTGGCAGGCGGTGGCAACGAGCATGTTTTCGAGCACGCTGAGCTCGGCGCACAACTGCGGGATCTGGAACGAGCGCGCGACGCCCAGGCGCGTGATGGCACGCGGCGAGAGCTGCGTGATGTCGAGCTCGCCGAAGTGGATCGATCCGGAATCGGGCTTCATGTAGCCGGTGATCATGTTGACGAACGTCGTCATGCCCGCGCCGATGCTGCCGATCAGGCTGAGGCGCTCGCCGAGCGGAATTTCGACATTGATTTCGCTCGCAGCGACGACGGCGCCGAAGCGCTTTTCGATGCCCGTGGCTCGAAGCAATACGGGCGCGCTCACTTGCCGCCCCCGAGACGCTTGAACCATTCGCGGTCGAACCACAGCGACCCAATGCCGCGCGGCAGGAACCGGATCACGAACAGCAGAAACAGCCCGAGCGCCAACTGCCAGGTGTTCGGGAAGTAAGAACTCGAAAACGAGCGCACGACTTCGAGCACGGTGGACGCCACGAACACGGCGAGCACGCTTTGCCAGCCGGCGAGGATGGCGACGAAGACAAATTCTCCGGACGTCGTCCAGTAGCTGAAATTCGGGTCGATGTGGCCGAGCGACATGACTGTCAGGGCGCCGCCCGCGCCACCGGCGAACGCGGCAAGCACGAAGTTCACCGCCATCACGCGGCGCACCGAGCCGCCGAGGTATTCGACGCGCAGTTCGTTGTCGCGCGTCGCCAGGCTCACCAGGCCGCGTGTCGAATCGAAATAGATGCGCGCCAGCAGCGCGAGCAGCGCGGCGAAAACCACGGTCACGCTGTACATCACGTAGCCCACGCGCGCATCGGGGAGCTTCTGGCCGAACAGCGTCGGGCGGCCCATGTTGAAGCCGTCCGAACCCCCCAGCGCCTCGGTCTTCACGAGGGCGCCGTAGGCGACCATCGACAGCGCGAGCGTGAGCATCGCGAAGAAGATGCCGCGGTAGCGCGACAGCAGCGGCGCGAACGGCGCGGCGATCAGCGTCGCCGCCGCACCGCCGAGCAGCGCCAAGCCCACGGCGTCGGTGATGCCGAGCTTGTTGAAGCCCAGCGCCGCGGCGTAGGCGCCGGTCGCGAACACGAGGCCCTGGCCGAACGAGACGACGCCGCCACGCATCAGCAGCACGATGCCCAAACTCACCAATCCATGCGACGCCGCCATCGTGACCAGGAACGTCAGCCACTTCGGCATGAACGCTCCGGTAACGATCAATAGCACCGTGAACGCTACGCCGGCCAGCAGGAAGCGCAGGCCTGGCGCGGAGGGCGCGGGCAGCTGTTGCGTTGCGTCTGTCAGCGAGGCACTCACCGCAGCGGCTCCATCGTGCCTTGCGGCCGCCACGCGCAATGGCTTGCGGCGGTACGCATCTTGGTATGCAGTTGCCTTCGGCTTGGCATCGTTGGTGCGCGAACTGTCGGCATGCGTGCTTCGGCGCGGCAGGGCGATGGCGGCGCCCCCGTTCTCCGGCCCACGCTCGCGGGGCGCCACCGAGGCCCGCCACGGACAGCCGCGTCATCACCAGCCAAGCGCGCGAAGAACCAGGACACCGCGAATGGGGCCTGCGCCCGGGGGCACCACCACCGCCCTGTGCACAGAGGTGGCAGGGCACGTGTTTGCACGCCAACTTGGGTGCCGGGGGCAGGTGGTTCGGGGTACGGGCGCAGGCCCCATTCGCGGTGTCCTGGCTCCTCGCGAGCTTGGCTGGTGTTGATGGCACCGAAACCAGAAGGCTGCGGTGGTGCCCCGCGAGCGTGGGCCGGAGAACGTACCCCGGGCCACCTGCCCCTGCGCGGAGGTCGCACGCGCGCTGCACGCACAGCCGCCCACGGGGGCGAAGCATTCCCTTCCAGAGACGCCGACCTCGAACTCATATCTTCCGCGCCTGAATCTGCTGGAACAGCCCTTCGGGCCGGAACATCAGCACCACCGCCATCACGATGTAGATCGAGAACAGTTCGGCCACCGGCCACAAGTGCACCGCCGAAGAGCGCGCCAGCCCGACGATCAGCGCGCCGATCGCCGCGCCTGGAATACTGCCCAGGCCGCCGATGATGACCACCGCGAACGAGACGATGATCACGCCCACCGACACACCCGGCTGCACCGAGATCATCGGCGCCGTGAACGCGCCGCCGATCGCCGCCAGAAAAATGCCGATCGCGAACGCCAGCATGTAGACGCGCGACACGTTCACGCCCATGCTCGATGCGACTTCCGCGCTGTGGATCACGGCCAGCACGATCTTGCCCTGGCGCGTGCGGTTCAACCCCCACCACACCGCGCCGCCGACGATGACCGCCAATCCGACGAGCAGAAAGTCGTAGCCCACATAGACTTGTGTGCCGACTTCGACGTTGCCAAACAGGCTGTACGGCGCCGACACGTAATACGGGTTCGCACCCCACACCAGCTTCGTCACGTCTTCCAGGATCAGGAACAGGGCATAGGTCACGAGCACGAGCAGCACTTCGTCGCGGCCGTAAAAGAAACGCAGCAGCCCGCGCTCGACCACCGGCGCGACGAGCGCGGCCACCGCCACCGCAGCGAGCAGCAGCGCGACGATCGACCACGCCGGCGCGAACTTCAGCGCCGCGAACCAGCCGACGAAGCTCGCCGCCGCATAGGCCCCGAGCGCGTAGAAGCTGCCATGCGCGATGTTCAGGATCTTCAGCACGCCGAACACGAGCGTCAGCCCGAGCGCGACGATGAACAGCCAAGACGCGTAGGTCAGGCCGTCAATGAGGATGGTGAGGGCCGTGCTCATAGCGCTCCCAAGGCACCTAGCATCCCGGCGGACGCCGGGATCCACTGCGGTCCACAACCGGTGGATCCCGACTTGCGTCGGGACGACGGCATGCGAGGGTCGGGGTGAACGTCGCGGCGAGGCAGTCTATTCAGCGCCACACCTCAATTGCACTTCG
>JANOLA010000105.1:0-2010 GCA_031419535.1 Burkholderiales bacterium
TCGTCGCCGGGTTGCCCTCGACGATGGCCCCTGGCGGCACCGATCGCGTGACCACCGAGCCGGGCCGCACCAGCGCCTTCGCGCCGATCGTGACACCGGCGCCGATGCTGACGTTCGCGCCGATCCAGGCGTCGCTTCGAACCATCGCGGGCGTTTGCGCGCCGCCCGGCGCCGCCGCGAACGCGACATGCGCGCCGATGTGGACCCGGTCTTCGATGACGCTGCCGCGGCCGACGTGCGCGCCGCTGTCGATGACGCAGCGCTCGCCGATCGCGACGAGTGCGTCGATGAACACATGCGGCCCGACGCGCGTGCCGTTGCCGATGCGCGCGCTCGGATCGACGACGCTGAAGCGGTCGAATTGCGTGACGTGGGCCGGATTCGCGACGGATGCCGAAGCGAGCGCATCGACGGCGGCGGCGGCGCCCACGGCGAGTACCGCCTGGTCGAGCGAGTTGTGTTGTTGTGCGGTGATCGAGCCCACGCGACATTCCTCTGAGGGTTTGGCGCTGACCCAGGGGCCAACGCTTCGATCAGTAGACCGCAGCGGCGCCGCGCCGATGTGCGGAATTCAGGGCCGTTTGCTCGCCAGTTCGCAGCGCACCCGCTGGCCGGGGCGGTGCGCTGAGCGCGGCCAAGGCAACGCGCTAACCGTGGAAACGATGGGGCGCGTGAAATGGGCCGCATCCAGACCTCTGTTGCGCCGAGCGACATGCGCTGTGCTGCCCACAATCGGCGCGACCCTCTCTGCCAAACCAGGCTGAATGAAAAAACCGACCCACAAGCGCCCCACCGTGGCCGCGAACCAGTCGCTCAGCGTTCCGGGTGAGGCCGAGCGCAACATGCTCCTGGCGCGCTCCGGCGCGATGGCGCTGACCGAACTGATGCGCTGCGCCGAGGTGCTCACGCAGTCCGGCCAGCCGGCCGCCGCCGCGGCGCTTTACGAGGCCTGGATCACCCACACCGTCTCAGCGCTGCAGCACGTTGCCTGCTTCAACTGGGGCACGGTGCTGGGGGCGCTGGGCCGCCACCTTGAGGCCGAACGCGCCTACCGGCGCGCGCTGGCGCTGAGCGCCGACTTCCTGCAAGCACGCCTGAACCTGGGCCACCAGCTCGAACACCTGGGTCGAGCGGACGAGGCGCTGGCGCAGTGGCAAACCGTGTGCGACGCGAAAGACGCGGCCCTCGACCTGCGCCTGCACGCGCTGAACAACATGGCGCGCCTGCACGAGCAGGAGCGCCGCTACGACGAAGCCGAAGCCTGCATGCGCACGAGCCTCGAACTCAAGGCCGCGCAGAGCGACGTGCTCCAGCACTACGTGCACCTGCGCCAGAAGAAATGCGCATGGCCGGTGTACCAGCAGGTCGGCGCGGTCACGCAAAACCAGTTGCTGCTCGGCACCTCGGCGTTGGCGATGCTCGGCGCCAGCGACGACCCGGCGCTGCAACAGCTCGCCGCGCAGCGTTTCGAGCATGAGCGTGTGCCCAAGCCGCCCGCCCTGCCGTTCCACGCGAGCGGCGCGCGGCGCGAAGGAAAAATCAAGGTCGGCTATCTCTCCGGCGACCTGCACATGCACGCGGTGGGGCTGCTCAGCGTCGAGCTGCTCGAGCTGCACAACCGCGAACGCTTCGAGGTCCACGCCTTCTCATGGAGCCGCGACGACGGCACGGCACTGCGCCAGCGCATTCGCGCGGCGATCGACCACTACCACCCGGTCGCGGCGCTCGACGACACGGCCACCGCGCGCCTGATCGCCGAACAAGGCATCGACGTGCTCGTCGACCTGCAAGGTCTCACCAACGGCGCGCGCCCTGCCATCGTCGGCATGCGTCCGGCGCCGGTGCAGGTGAGCTACCTCGGCCTGCCCGGCACCTGTGCGCTGCCGGGGGTGGACTGGATCGTTGCCGACCGCTTCGTGATGCCGCCCGAACTGCTGCCCTACATGACAGAGCAGCCGATCTACGTGCCGCATTGTTATCAGGTCAGCGACCGCCAGCGTGAAGCCGCGC
>JANOLA010000106.1:0-1803 GCA_031419535.1 Burkholderiales bacterium
CGGTGACCGCTCGCGTGCGTCAGGTCAACGTGCTCGAGGGCGCCACGGTGCGCAAGGGCGACGTGCTGGTGCGCCTGGAAAGCGATGAACTGCAGGCAGCACTCGCCCAGGCGCAGGCCAGCGAGCGCCAGGCCGCGGCGCGCCTGCAAGGGCTGCGCAGAACCGGGCGCAGCAGCGCACAGGCCGGCGTCGCGCAAGCGGCTTCCGTGCTCGTGGCGGCGCAGGCGGAACTGGACCGCACGCGCGACCTGGTGACCAAAGGCTTTCTGAGCGAAGCGCGGCTCGACGAAGCGCGCCGCGGCGTGGCCGTGGCGCAGGCGCAGTTAGAGGTGGCGCGCGCGCAAAGCGCGGCGAACAACGAGCAGGGCACCGACATCGCCCAGGCGGAGGCGCAACTCGCGCAGGCGCACGCGACGATCGCCGCGGCGCGCGCGCGCCTGGACCAGGCGCTGCTCACGGCACCGGCCGACGCCCGCGTCTTGCTGCGCAGCGTCGAACCCGGGCAGATCGTGCAGCCCGGGCGCGCGCTGCTGAGCCTGGCGTTGGCCGGAGCGCCGCAACTCGTCGCGCAGGTCGACGAACGCTTTCTCGAGCAGCTTCGGGTGGGCCAACCCGCCAGCGTGGTGGCTGACGCCTTCCCCGAGCAGCGCTTCGCGGCGCAGGTCCAGAGCATCGCGCCGCTGGTGGACGCGCAACGCGGCGCGATCGAAGTGAAGTTCTCACTCGGGCCGCAGCCGCCAGGCTTTCTGCGCGAAGACATGACGCTGTCGGTGGAGGTCGAGACGGCGCGGCGCGAGCGGGCGCTGGCCGTGCCGGTTCAGGCGCTGCGCGGCGAGGCCTCGGCCGCCAGCGCCGTGGTGCACATCGAGCGCGATGGCCGGGTCGAAGCGCGAACCGTGCGCCTGGGTCTGCGCACGCTCGAAGCGGCCGAGGTGCTGGAAGGCCTGGCCGAGGGCGACAAGGTGCTGCTGGGCGACGCGCCCGCGCCGGGCAAGCGCGTGCGCGCCGAGACCGTGGCCGCTGGGGCCCCACTCACAATCCGAAGCACCAAGGGCAACGGCAAGCCAGAGGATGCTGGCTCGGTGATGACCAACGCAATCGGCCGCTAGGCGTGCTGGGCCGGCGCTGAGCGAACCCTCCCAACCCCATGTTCAACGGGCTCGGTTTCGAACGACGTGTCGCCGTGCGGTTCCTGCGCGAAGGGCGCATGCAAAGCCTGCTCATCATCGTCGGCGTGGCCGCGGGGGTGGCGGTGGTGACCTACATCTCGGCACTGATCAGCGGCCTGCAACGCAACACCCTGGACAAGACGCTCGGCGCCCAGGCGCATGTGACGCTGAGCGCGCCCGATGACGTGGTGCTGAGCGCGCGTGCGCCCACCGCAGGCACGGCGGAGTTCACCCAAACCCAGCCGCGCGCGCAACGGCCGCGTTCGATCGCCGACTGGCAATCGCTCGCGCCGCTGCTGGAGGCAATTCCCGGCGTGGCGGCGGTGTCGCCGATGGTCTCCGGCGCCGGCCTCGCGGTGCGCGGCGAGGCGACGAAGTCGATCGCGCTGATGGGCGTGGACCTGGACCGCTACGACCGCATCGTGCACCTGCGCTCCAAGGTCGTGCAGGGCACGGCGCGCCTGGAGCCGGGCGAAGGCATCATCGGCCGCGAACTCGCCGCCGACCTGGGCGTGCGCGTCGGCGACCGCGTGAACCTCATCACCGGCACGCTCACCGACTCCTTGCGCATCACGGCACTCGTCGACCTGGGTGTGCGCGAGCTGAACCGGCGCACCGTGATCGTGCCGCTGCG
>JANOLA010000107.1:0-4916 GCA_031419535.1 Burkholderiales bacterium
TGCGCAATCCCACGCTGGGTCTGATGCGGCAGTTCGACGTGCGCGCCGCTGCGGCGGATGCGCCGTTCTCCAGCCTGTCCGGAGGCAACCAACAGAAGGCAATTCTGGGGCGCGAACTCAGCACGCCGCAGCTCAGCCTTCTTGTCGCTGCCCAACCGACACGCGGATTGGATGTCGGCGCTGTCGAAGCGATCTATGGCGAGATCAGGGCAGCGTGTGCGCGCGGCGTCGGCGTGCTGCTCATCTCGTCGGAGCTGGACGAGCTGCTGAGCGTCGCTGACCGAATCATCGTTCTCTACCGCGGCCGCGTGATGGGCGAGTGCCCCGCCCATAGCAGCCAGCGCGCGCGCATCGGCGCACTCATGGCGGGGCATGTCGAATGAACCTGACACGGACGACCCTCGAACGCCAACTGCTGGTGCATGTGGGTGTCTGGTTGCCGGTGGGCGCCGTGCTGTTCGGCATCGTTTGCGGGCTGGCGCTGGTCGCTGCAGTCGGCGTGCCTTTGCACGACGCGATTGCCGCTTTTGCCGAGGGCGCTTGGGGCTCGGCATACGCGATCTCGGCATCGGCGAACCGGGCGCTGGCACTGGGGCTGGTCGGGCTGGGGTTCATCCTGGCGCATCGGGCCAACCTCACCAACGTGGGCGGCGAAGGGCAGATCGCGATGGGCGGCATCGCCGCCACTGCCATGAGTCTGTACGGCGGCGCAGCCCACCTTGCCGGACCGCTGGCCTACGTCGTGCCGATGCTGGCCGCGCTGCTCGCAGGGGGGCTGTGGGGCGGGATTGCCGGGCTGTTGAAGGTCAAGTTCGGCACCAACGAGGTCATCAGCACGCTGCTGTTGTCGTTTGTCGCGGTGTGGATTCTGTATGGCTGCGTTCAGTCCGAAGCGCTGCTGCGCCAGCCCATGACCGATAGCGCCACCCTGCCTGAGTCGCTCGACATTCCCGAGGCGACGCATATTCCATTGCTGTCGGACGACTCAGCGCTCCCCATCCATTGGGGGGTGCCGATCGCACTGGTGCTCGGGCTGATGGTGGCGATCGTGTTGAACAATACGGTCTTCGGCGTTCGGCTGCGCGCGGTGGGTCTGAACCCAGTGGCGGCGCGGCGCGCCGGTATCCCCATCACGTCGTCGATCGTGCTGGTCATGTTTTTCGCCGGCGCATTCGGCGGCCTGGCGGGCGCGTTCATGCTGCAGGGCGAGCAGTTCGTCCTGAAAGCGCGGTTCTCCTCCGGTTACGGCTTCGACGGGCTCGTGGTCGGCCTGCTCGCCCGTGGCTCGGTCAAGGGTGTGATTGCGAGTGCGCTCCTGTTCGGCTTCCTGCGCTCGGGGGGAATCAGCATGGAGATGGTGGCCGGTGTGCCCAGCGCGATCGTGCTCATCATCCAGGGGCTGATCATCCTGACGCTCGCGGGCGCTGCATTCTGGCTGGAACGCCAACCGAGGTGAAGCATGGACTTTACGAGTGCACCGATGTTGGCGTTGTTCATGGGCTCCAGCCTGCGCTTGGCGATGCCGATGCTGCTCGGCTCGATGGGTGAGCTCGTGAGCGAGCGTGCCGGAGTTCTCAACCTGAGCGTCGAAGGCATGATGCTGATGGGCGCGTTCGCCGGCGCGATGGGTTCACTCGCCACCGGCAGCGCCGCGCTGGGCCTGGTGCTGGCGCTCGTCGCGGTCCTGCCGGTGGCGCTGCTGCAGGCCTTTCTGAGCATCACGCTGCGCGCCAACCAGATCGTCACCGGCATCGGCATCAACATCCTCGTGCTCGGCGGCACCACGATGGCGTATCGAGAGCTGCTCGGCAACCGTTCGCGCGTGCAGATCCCGGGCCTGGACAAGTGGACCCCTCCGGGGCTCGGCGAAATTCCAGTTTTCGGCGCGGCCGTGTTCAACCAGACGTGGCTCCTCTATGTCGCGCTCGCCTTTGTCGTCGCCATCGTCTTGGTCATGCGCTACACCGCCGTCGGGCTGGCCATTCATGCGGCGGGCGCCGAGCCGCGCGCGCTGGACAAGTCCGGCGGCTCCGTGGCGCGAATCCGCTACGGCGCCGTCATCTTTACCGGCCTGCTGTCGGCGCTGGGCGGCGCGTTCCTCTCACTGGGTGACATTCACACCTTCACCGAAGGCATGACCAATGGTGCTGGTTATCTTGCTTTGGTCGCCGTGATCTTCGGCAACTGGAAGGTCGGACGAACCTTCTTTGCGTGCCTGTTCTTCGGCGCAGCGACCGCGTTGCAGTTTCAGCTCCCTGCCATGGGCATCGAGATCCCGACCGCCATTCTCATCATGCTGCCGTACGTGATGGCTCTGCTTGCCGTCGGTGGGTTGGTCGGACGGCAGACGCCGCCGCCCTACCTCACCCAGGCGTACGTTCGCTAGCCCGCGCGCAATGAAGGCACAACGCGCCACCCCTCGCAGGCCGAAGGCGGTCAATCCCGCCAAGCCGGTCAATGCTGCGGCCAAGGCAACGCCGGCGCCGCCCAAGCCCGACGACCTGCAGATCGGCGGCCGCGTGAAACATGCCAGGCTCATGGCTGGCATCCGGATGCGCGAACTCGCCGTCAAAGTTGGTTGTACCGAAAGCATGATCTCGAAGATCGAGAGCGGGCGTGTGGTGCCGTCGCTGCCGATGCTGCAGCGGCTGGTCGGCGCGCTGGATCGGGACCTGTCTTCCTTCTTCGGGTCTGACCTCGACTCGCCTGGCATCGTGTTGCGCGCCGGGCAGCGGCCTGTGGTACTTACCGATCCGATTCGCCACGGTCCGGGCGTTTCCTATGAGCGGTTGGTCCCGTTCGCGGCAGGCAATCTGCTGGAATGCAATATCCACGTCATTGAACCGAACGGATCGAAGCAGGATTTGATCACTCACCAAGGCGAGACGGTCGGCTACGTGATCGAGGGCCAACTCGAACTGATCATCGAAACGACCAAATATGTCATGTCGACGGGCGATTCATTCTTCTTCAAGAATCACCTGACTAACAGCTATCGCAACCCCGGTCCCGGCGTCACGCGCGTGGTCTGGGTGAATACACCGCAGATTCATTGATGGTTGTCGGGATGTATCCCGTCGCGAAGCCTTTCCTCCATTGACGCCCGCGGGCAAGTAGGGCGCCTCGTTGCAGGCGACCGGGGTGCGCCGACCTGATTTGTTGCGACGCTCTTTGGAACTGCCCTAGCAAGCCGGTCTGTTCCTGCCCAATGAGGTGAACGCCCGCGGAAACAACCACGCACCGAACGAACCTCTCTCGAGGCAACAAACCATGCGGGGCACGAGCGCGAACGCCAACTCGCCGCCACGCTGTCGGGCGGCGAGCAGCAGATGCTCGCTATCGGCCGCGGCCTGATGGCGAGACCGAAGCTGATGCTGCTCGACGAGCCCACTCTCGGCCTGGCGCCGCTGATCGCGCAGCAGATGTTCGAGTTGATCACACGCCTGGTCGAAGGCGGCTTGACGCTGCTGCTGGCCGAGCAGGACGTACCCAAGACACTCGCGGCGGCGAACCACGCCTACGTGATCGAAACCGGCCGCGTCGCCGCCGAAGGCCCGGCCGACCGCATCGCCAGCGACCCGCGCATTCGGGAGGCTTACATGGGACTGTGAGGAACGCTCGGGCTACTGTTTGGGAATACCGACGCGTCTGACCAGGTTGCGCCAGGCGTCGTAAGCACCTTTGACCATGGCCGTCAGCTCCTGCGGCGTGGAGCTCTCGGCACTCTGGGCTTGGGCGTTGAACAGTGCCAGCACCGAAGCCTGCTTGAGCGACTCGGCAATCGCGCCATGCAGCGCCGCCACGGCCTCGGGCGTGACGCCTCCTGGCGCATACCAGCCGAGAAAATTGATCACATCGACGTCGTTAACGCCCTGCTCGCTGAACGTGGGCAGATTGGGCTGAAACGGCGAACGCGATGGCGCCGCGATTGCCAGCAGCTTGGCCCGGCCTGAACTGGCGATTTGAATCGGCGCGGGCGCAGCATCAAAAGCGAGATGAACCCGCCCGCCGGCCAGGTCAGCGGCGTAGTCGTAACCCGCGGCATAGGGCACGTGAAGCATCGAGATGCCGGTGCTCATCGCAAAGCTCGCGGCAAGGATGTGCGATGCGCTGCCCACACCCGCGGAGGCGTACGTGAGCTTGCCTGGGTGGGCTTTGCCGTAAGCGACCAGTTCGGCGATGTTGGCCACCGGAAGCGCGCTACTGGCCAGCAGCATCAGCGGGCTCCTGGCGCTGACGCTGATCTGCGCAAAGTCGTTCACGGGTTCATGGGTGGCGGCGTTCAGCACATGCGGCGCCAGCGCCATCGTCCAGGAGCCGCTGTAGAGCACGGTGTGGCCGTCGGGCATGGCATTGAGCACCTCCTGCGCGGCGGCCAGCGAGCCGCCACCCGGGCGGTTATCGATCTCCACCGGCACGCCCAGCAACTCGGCCATCTTGGGCGCGACGGCTCGCGCTTGCGCGTCCGCGGCGCTGCCCGGCGGGTCCGCGAGCACGACACGGATCGGCTTCTCCTTGATGGGGAAGGCCGGCTTCTGCGCGTGCGGAGGAACTGACGACGCATACATCCAGTTCTGCTTCATCTGCGCCTGAGCGGGCGCGACCGTGCCCACGCCGGCCAACACCGCGGCAGCGGCCCAGGCCGCGCGGGCGCATCGGGCGACAAGCGGGGCGACAAGCTGTTTCATGGGCGACTCCAGGGGGTCGGATTGCGCTGCATTGTCGGTCGGCGCCTCGTGGACGCAGCCCGGCTCAAGGGGCGGCCAGATCCTTGAACAGTGGCCTGTCGACTTGGCTGAAGTTCAAGCAAGACTTGCCCTGCATTCGCTTCTCGAGTTTCGGTGACAGCCCTGTCAGCGCCTATGCGGCAGTGGACATGCACAAAATCCGAATCTGGCACCTTCCCGATTTCTGAG
>JANOLA010000108.1:0-17611 GCA_031419535.1 Burkholderiales bacterium
CTACGACAAGCAGAGCAACGACATCGCGCAAGGTGTCGACCACGCGAGCGACGACCACCTCAACACCGGCGCGGGCGACCAGGGCCTGATGTTCGGCTACGCCTGCGACGAAACGCCTGAGCTGATGCCCGCGCCGATTTACTACGCGCACCGGCTGGTGGAGCGCCAGGCGCAGATGCGCAAGGACGGGCGTTTGCCGTTCCTGCGCCCGGATGCGAAAAGCCAGGTGACGATGCGCTACGTGGACGGCAAGCCGCACTCCATTGATACCGTGGTCTTGTCGAGCCAGCACGCGCCGGAGATGAGCGACGGCAAAAAAATGTTGCCCGCATTCATCGAAGCCGTGATCGAAGAGATCATCAAGCCGGTGCTGCCCAAGGCGTGGCTGAAAGACACCAAGTACCTGATCAACCCGACCGGGCGATTCGTGATCGGCGGGCCGCAAGGCGATTGCGGCTTGACCGGGCGCAAGATCATCGTCGACACCTACGGCGGCGCGTGCCCGCATGGCGGCGGCGCGTTCAGCGGCAAGGACCCGAGCAAGGTGGACCGCTCGGCGGCCTACGCCGCGAGGTATGTCGCGAAGAACATCGTCGCGGCGGGCATCGCAAGGCAATGCCAGATCCAGGTCGCCTACGCGATCGGCGTGGCGCGGCCGATGAACGTGACGGTTTACACCGAGGGCACGGGCAAGATCAGCGACGAAAAAATCGCGGCGCTGGTGAACGAGCACTTCGACCTGCGCCCGAAAGGCATCATCCAGATGCTCGACCTGCTGCGCCCGATCTACGAAAAGACCGCCGCCTATGGCCACTTCGGCCGCGAAGAGCCGGAGTTCACGTGGGAACGCACGGACAAGGCCCAAGCGCTGCGTGCAGCGGTCGGGCTGTAAGCCCGGCGGGCGCGCAGTGCCCCTTGGGCCTTGCGGCGCAGGCTAACTTCGCGCTGCGAAGTTAAGGGCCACAGGCCCGGCCGAAGCCACCGCGCCAAGGCGTTGCGCGCAGCTGTAGGTCTTTGAGTCAAGGCGGCCCGAGGGCTATGTTGGCGCGTCCCGCGCCGTGATCACCCGGTTCATCCACTGCGCCGACTTGGCCACGGCGCCGAAGCTGAACAGGTGCGCGCCCACCACGTTGCAGTCGGCGTGCCGCAAGCAGTACTGCGCGACCGCGCGCAACTGGTCGCTCGGTTCGGTGTGCATGAACAGGCGCACCGCGCCCATGCCTTGCGCGCCCATCGCACGCAGTGAGGCGCTGACGCCGCAGCGCTGCGCGAAACGCAGCAACGTGGCCGCGTTCGTCGGGCCGGCCATGCCGACGTATACCGGCACGCCCGGAAACTTGCGCGCGAGCTCGTTGCAGTATTCGACGATGCGCGCCGGCGCGAACGAGAACTGGGTGACGATCGACGCTGCCAGGCCCTGCGCCTGGGCCAAACCGAGTTTGTCCAGCAGCGCCTGGTCGAGCGCGGCCTGGGGAATGCGCGGGTGCCCTTCCGGGTAGCCGGGCAAGACGACTTCGCGCAAGCCCGCATCGGCCAGCACGCGTTCGCGCAACACCTCGATTCCGTCGGCATACGGGCCGGCGGCTTGCGGGTCGTCGCCGCCGATCAGCAGCACCTTGCTGACGCCCACGCTGCGCACCGCCTCGCTCAAGAAGTTCTTCAACTCATCGCGCGACACGATGCGCCGCGCCGCGATGTGCGGCACCGGCTCGAGCCCCGCCTCACGCACGCTCGCCAGCGCGGCCAGCGACTGCGCCAGCCCATGATTGGGCAAGTGGTTCACGTAGACGCGCGTTCCCGAGGGCAGCAGTGCGGCGATGGCCGCGGCGTCGCCGGAACGCTCGGGGCTCATCTCGAGCGAGCCGCCGATCATCAGTTCGGCTTCGCGGTCGGCCAGCAGGCTCAGTGCCGCGGTGGGTTCGAAGGTGGGGATCGAGGCCATGCGTGGCTACCGGTGGCTGTCAATGCCGCTTGCACGACACGACAAAGGACTCGTCGTTGAACCACAGGCCGCCGTGCTTCTTCAGCACGGCCTGGGTGGCTTCGAGGTAAGCGCCGGTGGTCACGACGGAGTCGAGCATCTCGTCGGCGATCTGGTTCACGTAGATCGCGGCGTTCCACGCGGCGAACAGCGTCGAGGTGCCGACGCGCTCGCCGATTTCAGACGGCAGCGTGTGCATCTTGTAGCGAAACAGCGCCTTCTCGTCGGGCGGCGCGGCGAGCGCGTAGTTGCGCGCGGCGTGGCCGAGTTCGGCCTTCAGCGCCTTGAGCAGTTCATGCCGGTTCACGCGAAACGGCATCTCGTCGGGCCAGAGCTGCTGGACGATTTCCAGCGCCGGGTCCTGCCCGTACGACTGGATCGTCACCAGGCGCCCGCCGGGCGCGAGGCTGCGCGTCAGCGGCGCGAGGATCTTCTGCGCTTTGAACGCCGCCGAGGTGCGCGCGCGCCAGGGTTGCGAGGCCAAAATCAGGTCGTAGTTGCCCAAGGTCTGGCCGGGTTTAGGGATCACGTTGTCGAGCAGGAACTTGTGGTCGTCGCGGTAGATCACGAGCACGGTGGGCCGGGTGTAGACCGGGTTGCCGGTCTTCGGGCTCGGCTTGGTCTGCCAGCCGTGCGACAGCATCGGCCCCAGCGCTTCGATCTGCTCGTCGTATTCGTGCGCGCTGTGGCCCGTGAGGCGCACCGTCTGCCAGTTCAGCGCGGCAGCGGCCGTCACGTCGCTGGGCATCAGCCGCGGCGCCTCGGAATAGTTCAGGTTCGTGATCACGAGCACCGTGTGCGGGTGCTCAAAGAAGCGATCGGGCATCTTCTCCAAGCCCAGGCGCACGTCTTCCAGGCTGATTTCCTTGGCGACCACGAGCAGCGGCACCGTCGGGAACTGGCGGTGCGTGCTGCGCATCAACCGGGCCAGCACGGTGGCGTCGCCCATGCCGGCGTCGAACAGGCGCAGGCACGGCGGGCAAGGGTGCACCAGTTTCAACTCCTGCGCCGCGCGCGCCGCGACTGCCGCCTTCTCGTTGCAGGTGTTGACGAAAGCGAGGTACTTCTGGCGGTTGTCGTAGAAGCGAAACGGTGGCGATTCGCCGTGGGCGGGGCCGCCACGGCTCGCTGGCGCAGGGCCCGATCGGCGCTCGACGGCAGGCTGCGCCTCGACGGCGTGCTGCGCCTCGATTGCTGCGAGCTCTGACGCGGCAGGGCGGGTCATGCTTTGTCCTTGTTCGGGCCTCGGTGACGGAGGCCGCGTCGCCTCGGCGAATCCGCGGTACTGCGGGCAGTATGCCCCCGTCGGGCGAATCGGCCATCCGATGCCGAGCCGCGTCGCCCACAAGAAAGTCACGCTGGCGGGTTGGCTCGGGCCATCATCAACACAGCCTGACGCACCAGCCTTCGCGAATCCGGCACCGAGCGCACGCGGCGCGAACGCGCTTCAGCGCCAAGCGAAAAACGGCTGATCGAAGTGCGCCACGCGCGTCGGCCGCGCGCACAGGCACCACTCGCGAAACTGGTAGAGGAACGCGGCGGTCGGCGCGGCGATCCAGGCGTTGCCGATCGGCATGCGCAGCACCGGATGTTCGGCACCGCGCACCTGATTCAGCAGCGGCGCGTCGGCGCGCAGCAACTCGCGCGTCGGGATGCGGTGGATGGCAGCCACTTCGGCGGTGTTCGGGTTGAGCTCGCGCGCCGCGCCGGCCCACACGACGACGGGCGTGATCGCGTAGCCTGAGCGGGTCGCGTAGTCGTCGAGCCGGCCGAGCACGGCGCTGGCGTCGAGCACGAGGCCCACTTCCTCGGCCAGCTCGCGCAGCGCCGCTTGTTCCGGCGTTTCGCCCGCGTCGATGCGCCCGCCCGGCATCGCCCATTGTCCGGCGTGGCTGCGCAGCTTGTCGGCGCGGCGCGTCAGCAGCAGTGCCGGCTCGGTGCTCCAGTGCTCGTGGTTGGGCAGGCCTTGCACGCCGGCGCCATGGCCTTCTTGCGTGAGCGTCACGGCAACCGCGGCGCGGCGCCGCCCGGCGCAATCGACCGACACGGCGTTGAACTGCGACAAGCGCTGCCGCAACTCATCGGCTGTGTCGATCGCGGCTGCCGTCATGCGTCGAGCATAGAGGCAATGGCATGATCGCGCGATGGCGGCTCCGTTGACACTCGACGCGCTGCGCCGCTACGCCGTGGCGCGCAGCCTGTTCAAACCCACCACGCTGGCGCGAGCGATTCAGCAGCTCGGCTTCGTGCAGGCGGATCCGATTCGCGCGCCGGCGCGCGCTCAGGACTTGACCTTGCGCCACCGTGTGCAAGGCTACCGAGCCGGCGATCTGGAGCGCCGTTACCCGAGGCTCGCGGTCGAAGAAGACTTCTTCGTCAACTACGGCTTCCTGCCGCGCGCCACGCAGCAGCTCATGCACCCACGCACGCCAGCCACCCCGTGGAGCAAGGCGCGCTGGACGCAGGCGCGCGCGGTGCTCGACTTCGTGCGCGAGCGCGGCGTGGTGCACCCGCGCGAAGTGGACGCGCATTTCGCGCATGGCAAGGTGCGCAACTGGTTCGGCGGCTCGAGCAACGCGAGCACCCAATTGCTCGACGCCATGCATTACCGGGGCCTGGTGCGCATCGCGCGGCGCGAGGGCGGCGTGAGGCTGTACGCGGCGCGCGAGGAACCTGGCGCGCAAGCGCCGCCGCCCGACCCTGGCGCGGCGCTGGAAGCACTGGTCGACGTGGTGCTGAACAAGTACGCACCGCTGCCGGCGCGCAGCCTGGGCGAATTGGTGAGCCACTTGCGCGGCGGCGTGCCGCAGTGGGCGCACTTGCGGCGTGACGCATTGGAGCGGGCGCGAGAACGGCTGCCGAGCGCCGAAGTGGATGGCGTGCGCTGGTACTGGCCCGAGGGCGAGAACCCCGCCGCGAAGCGCCATGAGCCCGACGCGGCGCTGCGCCTGCTCGCGCCGTTCGACCCGATCGTCTGGGACCGGCGGCGCTTCGAGATGCTCTGGGGCTGGGCCTATCGCTTCGAGGCCTATACGCCGGCACCGAAACGGATTCGCGGCTACTACGCCTTGCCGTTGTTGTGGCACGACCGGGTGCTCGGCTGGGCGAATGTGTCGGTCAGCGCCGAACAGCTGTGTATCGAGCCCGGCTACGTCGCCGGGCGGGCGCCGCGCGGCGCGGCGTTCCGGCGCTCGCTCGATGAGGAGACCGAGCGAATGCGTTGCTTCTTGGCGCTGTAGGTTGCAGGCCTCAGGGTACTTAGCCAGGGCGGCGCGCCGCGATCAGCGCATCGGCCACTTCGGCGAAACCTGCTCCACGATCGCCGAGCGTCAGGTACGCCGGCCAGGTGAGCAGTTGGGCTTCGAAACGCATCAGGTTCGCCACGCCGACGCTCAACTCGAAGTGGCCGAACATCAACTGGTCGTTGGTCGAGTCGCCGACATAAACCCAGCGCGCGGCTTCCTCGTCCAGTTCGCGACCGAGCAAGCGGCGCACGATCCAGCGCGCGCCGCTGAGTTTGTCGTGCTCGCCGAACCAGGCGTTGATGTGGATCGAGCTGACGGTCGCGTTCATGCCGCGCTCGCGCAGCAGGGCGACGATCCGTTCGATGTCGCTTTGCGCCAACTGCGCATGTTCGCCGTGGTCGATGGCGATGTCGGTCACCCGGCCGGCGCTGTCGGTCGCGAGGCGGGCGTGCGGTACTTCGCGCAACACCGCCTGTGCTGCTTCGTGCAGCCGCAGCCGATGGGCCTCGCGCGTCGCGGCGTCTTGCGCGTATTCGATGCACAGTTCTTCGCCTCGGCGGAACAGCGCGACCGCACCGTTTTCCGCCACGATGCCTCGCAGCGGCCAGGCGCGCGCGAACGGTTCGCTCCAACCCATCGGCCTGCCGGTGATGGCGATCACCGGCAGGCCGGCCTCGGCCAGACGCTGCAACGCGGCGAGCGCGGCAGGAACGATGGCGCCGTTGCACGTCAAGGTGTCGTCGATGTCGGTCAGCACGCCGGTCACATCGCGCAGGCGCTGCGGCGGGCAGGTTGACCAGGGCGACCAGGGCGACCAGGGTGATGCGCGGCTCGGCATGGCGCCCAGTGTGTCACGCATTGCGGGTCGCAAGCCGCGCGGCATCGCTACAATGCGCGCCTTCCGAGGAGCGTTGCAACCCCAGCAGGGGCCAGGCTCGGAACACTTCATGCAACCGCGCTCACCCGCACCGGGCTGCCCCGAGGGTGAGTGTTCTAAACAGCACCGTCTTCAGCTCGCTTCGGGTTCCACTGCCAAAGGAGCTTGTATGAATGCTGTATCGAAACCGAACCAAGACCACGCCGTTGCCGACCTGAAACTCGCCGACTGGGGCCGCAAGGAAACCGCCATCGCCGAAAGCGAAATGCCGGCGCTGATGGCGATCCGCGGCGAATACGCCAAGGCGCAACCGCTGAAGGGCGCGCGCATCGCCGGCAGCTTGCACATGACGATCCAGACCGCCGTGCTGGTGGAGACGCTGCAGGCCCTGGGCGCGCAAGTGCGCTGGGCCTCGTGCAACATCTTCAGCACGCAAGACCATGCGGCCGCGGCGCTGGCGGTAAAAGGCACACCGGTGTTCGCCTACAAAGGCGAGACGCTGAAGGACTACTGGGGCTACACGCACCGCATCTTCGAGTTCGGTGCCAAGAACGCCCAAGGTGAGGGGCCGAACATGATCCTCGACGACGGCGGCGACGCGACGCTGCTGATGCACCTGGGCAAGCGCGCCGAAACTGACGCCCGCCTGATCTCCGACCCGACGAGCGAGGAAGAGCGCGAGCTGTACGCTGCGATCAAGGCCAAGCTCGCGCTCGACCCCACCTGGTACAGCCGCAAAGGCGCGCAAATCATCGGCGTGACGGAAGAGACGACGACCGGCGTGCACCGCTTGAAAGAGATGAGCGCGAAGGGCACGCTGATGTTCCGTGCGAACAACGTCAACGACTCGGTGACGAAGAGCAAATTCGACAACCTCTACGGCTGCCGCGAAAGCCTGGTCGACGGCATCAAGCGTGCGACCGACGTGATGGTGGCCGGCAAGATCGCCGTCATCGCCGGCTATGGCGACGTGGGCAAGGGCTCGGCGCAGGCGCTGCGCGCGCTCAGTGCGCAGGTCTGGGTGACCGAGATCGACCCGATCAACGCGCTGCAAGCGGCGATGGAGGGTTACCGCGTCGTGACGATGGAATACGCCGCCGACAAGGCCGACATCTTCGTCACCGCCACCGGCAACAAGGGCGTGATCCAGCACAAGCACATGGCGGCGATGAAGCACAACGCCATCGTCTGCAACATCGGCCACTTCGACAACGAGATCGACATCGCGTCGATCGAAAAGGGCTGCAAGTGGGAAGAAATCAAGCCGCAGGTCGACCATGTGATCTTCCCCGACGGCAAGCGCATCATCCTGCTCGCCAAGGGGCGGCTCGTGAATCTCGGTTGCGGCACCGGGCACCCGAGCTATGTGATGAGCAGCTCATTCGCGAACCAGACGATCGCGCAAATCGAGCTATTCACGCGCAGTGATTTTTATGAACAGGGCATGGTCTATGTTTTGCCCAAGCACTTGGACGAGAAGGTCGCGAGGCTGCAACTGAAAACGCTGAACGCCCAGTTGACGGAATTGAGCGACGAGCAGGCGGCCTACATCGGCGTTCCCAAGCTCGGGCCGTACAAGCCCGACAGCTACCGCTATTGAGGCGGGCTGCGGGTTCGCGGCGGGGCTAACGGTGCGCGTCGACCAGTTGCTGGTGCAGCAAGGCCTGGCGCCGAGTCGCTCGGCCGCGCGGCGCCTGCTCGAGCGCGGTGCCGTGCGCTGGCTCGGGCCGGCGGGTTGGGCGGTGGCCGGCAAGGCGGGGGAAGAGCTGCCAGCGGGCTGCCGCGTCGAGCTCACCGACGACGCCGAGGTCCGCTACGTGTCGCGCGGCGGGCTCAAGCTCGCCGCGGCGCTCGAACATTGCGGCATTGACGCGCGCGGCGCCGTCTGTCTGGACGTGGGCCAGGGCAGCGGCGGCTTCACCGACGTGCTGCTGCGCAACGGCGCTGCGCACGTGATCGGCGTGGACGTCGGCCATGGTCAGTTGCACCCGAGCCTGCGCGGCGATGCGCGCGTGACCGCGCTGGAAGGAATCAACGCGCGCCACCTGCAGGCGTCGATGTTGCCGGCAGCGCGTTTCGATCTGGTCACGGGCGATCTTTCGTTCATCTCGCTCACGCATGTGCTGCCGGCACTCGCGGCGCTCGGTGCCGCGCAGCTGTTGCTGCTGGTCAAGCCGCAATTCGAGCTGCAACCGGCGGACATCGGCAAAGGCGGTCTGGTGCGCGACGCAGCCGCGCTGGGCTGCGTCGAACAACGCATCCGCGGCGCCTGTGATGCCGCGGGACTCGACGTGATCGACTGGTTCGAGAGTGCGATCGCCGGCGGCGACGGCAACCGGGAGTTTTTTGTGCACGCGAAGGCGCGCACCGTCACCGATCCGCATGGAGCGCCGATATGAGCGAAGGCCAAACCCGCATCCCGATCAGCTTCGAATTCTTCCCGCCGAACACGCCGGTGGGCGACGCCAAGCTGATCGACGTGGTGCGCCAACTCGGCGCGGCGCAGCCCGAGTTCTTCAGCGTCACCTACGGCGCCGGCGGCGCCACGCGCGACAAGACACTGCAAACCGTGCTCGCCATCGCGGCGGCCGGGCACAGCGCCGCGCCGCATTTGTCATGCGTGGGGGCGACGCGCGAAACCGTCGCACAACTCCTGTCGACTTACCGCGAGCACGGCCTGAGCCGCATCGTCGCGCTGCGCGGTGACTTGCCGAGCGGCACGGCGGCGGGCGGTGAATTCCGCTACGCCGCCGACCTGGTGCGCTTCATCCGTGAAACGCAGGCGCAGCAGTTCCACATCGAAGTCGCCGCGTACCCGGAGTACCACCCACAGCAACGTTATGCGGCGCGCGACCTGGCGCACTTCGTCGACAAGGTCAAGAGCGGCGCCGATTCGGCGATCACCCAGTTCTTCTTCAACGCCGACGCCTATTTTCACTTTGTCGAGCAGGTGCGGGCCCTCGGCGTCAGGGTGCCCATCGTTGCCGGCGTGATGCCGTTTCACAACTTCGCGAAGATCGCCCAGTTCGCTGCGCGCGACGGCATCGAGATCCCACGCTGGGTCGCGCTGAAGATGGAAGGATTCATGGACGACGCGGCGTCGATTCGGGCCTTTGGCCTGGACGTCGTGACGCAGATGTGCGAACGCCTGATTGCCGGCGGCGCGCCGGGCATCCATTTCTACACGATGAACCAGAGCGTGCTGACGCTGGAGATCGTGCGCCGGTTGAACGCACGAACAGCGCCTGAACCGCGCCTGAACCGCGCCTGAACCTTGCGAGGTTCAGCCGGCTCACATCTGCCCGGTACTGCGCTCCCACATCACGCCGTCTTCGGTGAGGATCACGTCGAGCTCCACCTCGCCCGGGCCGGCGCGCAACATCGGCAGAAAGCCATGCGTGTAGCTCACCCCCACCGTCACGGGACTGGGCTCCACCGCGAGCAGTGTGCGCTCGAAAAAACCACCGCCATAGCCCAGCCGAACTCCGCCTGGGCCATAACCCAGGCACGGCACGAGCAGCATCTGCGGCGCGAACTCCTCGGTGCCTTTGGGCTTGGAGATGTTGTACGCGTCCAGCTCCATCGGGCAGCCGGGATACCAAATGTGAAATCGCAGCGAGCCGCTCTTGCGATCGGCGACGGGCAGGCCGATGCGCCGCGTCACACCCTCGGGCGCCCCTTCGCTCCACCGGTACAGCGCCGGCAGCGGATCGAACTCGCCCTTGATCGGCCAGTACGCGCCGATGCTCGCTTCGCCGCGGCCGATGAGCCAGACGCGCAGCGCGTTCTGCAAGGCGACTGCGCGCTCGAGCCGGTCCGGCAACGCCAGTCTGGCCGCGACGAGCTTCTGGCGCAACGCAGCGCGCTGCGGGTCGGGCGAATTCGAAGCCATGCAGCAAACCTCGGTAGGTGGCGGAGCAGCGCCGGGTGATGCTTGGGTGACAGTCGCAGGGCGTCAACGATCCGAATCGTCGATTCGGCCTCGGTCTCGCGATGCAGCCATTGTGCAAGACGCCGGCAGCCCAGCGCGCTGAAGCGCTTCTTCGTCGAGCACGGACCCGATGCGATTGCGCCAATCGGTCACGTCCCGCGCCATCAGACGACGCCCTGCTCGGTCACCACCACGCTCAGGGCCACATCGTGTGGCTGCACCTCGAACTCGCCGCGATCGAGCCGGCCCGACTCCCAGGCGATGCCGACGGCGACCACCTGCGGATTCGCGGCGAGCCAGCGATCGAAATAGCCGCCGCCATAGCCCAGCCGATAAGCGTCGTCGGTGAAGCCCAGGCAAGGCACGAGCACCACATCGGGCAACGCGCGCGCCGCCGCGACGCTGGGAATACCCACTTCATCGGGCACACTGGGCGCCTGCCCGTGCCACGCGCGATACTCCATCCGAGGGGGCCACTTGTGCACAAACGGCAGCGCCAACCGCATCGTGTTACCAGTAGCGTGGTGCCGGAACATCTGGCTTGCGTTAAATTCGCTTCGAACCGGCCAGTAAATGCCCAGGCATTGGGGTTCGAGCGTGGTGACCAGCGTAAGCAGATGCTGCGACAGGGCTTGAGCGGCGGCGGCGGCGGCGGGTGATTCGACGAAGGCGCCACGATGCGCAAGCAAGCGGCGGCGCAGTTCCAGGCGCGGCGGCAGGGCAGCTGAAGGTTCTGGGGCCGAAGAAGTCAATTGGGGTAACGATGAGATTGAATTCAAGGCGGATTTTGAGCGAAGTCGGAGCACGCAGCGTTGTGAGCAGCGTCGCACGCAGCGTCGCACTTGCGCTCACGCTGTGCCTGGCGGCGCCGCTGTCGTTGCAGCCGGCATGGGCCCAACCCAGCGACAGCGCCATCCTCGATGCACGCGAGGCGGTGCGCAAGAAAGACCGCGCGAAGTTGCAGTCCGCACGCACGGCGGCAAGCGCACAACAGCATCCGCTGGCGATGTGGGTCGATTACTGGGAACTGAGCGACCGGCTCAGCGATGCGCGCCAGGAAGACCTCAACGCCTTCTATGCACGTTGGCCCGGCACCTATGTCGAGGACCGGCTGCGCAACGACTGGTTGCTCGAACTCGGGCGCCGCCGCGACTGGGCCAACTTCGGCGCCGAGATGCCGCGGTTCCGGATGAATGACGACCGCGAGGTGACTTGCTACGCACTGCTCGCCGAGCACGTGGCGGGCAAGGACGTGCGCGACAAGGCGCTGGCCACCTGGTACGAGCAGCGCGAGACCGACGACGGCTGCGCGATGATGGCCGCGGCGCTCTACGACGCCAAACGCATCGCGCCGGCGGACGTGTGGCGCAAGGTGCGGTTCGCGATCGAAGCGAACAAGCCGCGCGCGGCGCGCCAAGCCGCCGTGCTGGTGAGCGTGGCCGCGGCGAGCCAGGTCAATGAGTTGAGCGACAACGCGGCTCGCTACCTGTCGCGCAAGGGCGGCGTGGCGAACCGCCAGGAGGCCGAATTCGCGGCGCTGGCGCTGGTGCGCATGGCGGGCAGCGATGCCGACGCGGCGGCGCGCCAATTGAACGAGCGCTGGGACGCCGCGCTGCCGGGTGACTTGGCGGCGGCCACCTGGTTGGCGGTGGGCCGGCAAGCGGCGCTACGCTTGCAACCGGAAGCCTCCGACTACTTTCTGCGTGCCGAACTGCGTGCCGCGAAGGCCGGCGCGAGCCTGGATTGGACCGACGACACGCTGGCGTGGAAAGTCCGCGCCGCGCTGCGCGGCGACAACGGCGTGCCGCGCTGGCACGCGGTATTGCAAGGCATCGATGCGATGAGCGCCGCTGAGCAGCGCGAGGCGGCGTGGCTGTACTGGAAGGCGCGCGCCTTGCAGGCCATTTCGCGCGACGCGCCCGATGCCGAGACGCTGCGTGCGACGGCGCAGACCTTGCTTGAGCACATCGCCGGGCAGCTCAGTTTTTACGGCGGTTTGGCGGCCGAAAATCTGGGCCAGACGCTGAGCTTGCCGGCCCGCCCCGCCGCGCTCACCGAAAGCGAACGCAACGCGGCGCTGCGCCAGCCGGGCCTGACCCGGGCGCTGCAGCTGATCGCACTGGGTTTGCGCCAGGAAGGTGTGCGCGAGTGGAATTTCTCGTTGCGCGGCATGGCCGACCGTGAACTGCTCGCCGCCGCGCAACTCGCCTGCGACCGAGAAATCTGGGACCGCTGCATCAACACCAGCGAACGGACCCGCGCCGAAGTCGACATGGAGCAGCGTTTCCCCACGCCGTTTCGCGCCGAGGTCCAGGCGCGCGCGCAAGAGGCCGGCGTCGACCCGGCTTACGTGTTCGGCGTGATCCGTCAAGAGTCGCGCTTCATCGTCGACGCCAAGTCGAGTGTCGGCGCGATGGGGCTGATGCAGGTGATGCCGGCGACGGCGCGCTGGACCGCGCGCAAGATCGGCATGGTCAACTATCAAGCCGATCACATTGCCGAGCGCCAAACCAATTTGAGGCTGGGTTCGAGCTATCTGAAGTTGGTTCTCGACGAATTCGGCGGATCGCTGGCGATGGCCGCGGCGGCCTACAACGCCGGCCCGTCGCGCTCGCGCAAGTGGCGCGAGGGCCCGGTGCTCGAGGCCGCGGTGTGGGCCGAGAACATCCCCTTCACCGAGACGCGTGACTATGTGAAGAAAGTGCTGAGCAATGCCGCGTTCTACACGGCCCTGCTGAACGAGCGCCCGGCGTCGTTGAAAGCGCCCCTGGGCGAGCCGATCGGCCCGCGCCTGGCCGAAGCCCCGCCGCCGGACCTCGATTTGCCCTGAATCAAGCGCAGGTGTCGCGGCCTTCGGCCGACCATCCTGCAAGGCGCCAAAATACCGGAGGCGCGGCGGATGGTTCGAGAGCGCCCCCAGGCCGCCGACATACGTCGTCCGCCCCCCGAGGGGGTCAAGGAAACTTCGGGCGGCCGTGCGTTTCCTTGTGAGCGAGGGGTGAAATGTCCAACATCTTGGTCCTGGGCGGCACGGGCTTCGTCGGGCGCAGCTTGTGTGCTCGGCTCGTCGCACGCTCGGGCGGAGCTGCCGGCTGCATTGCAGTGGCGACGCGGCGGGCATCGAACGCAAGACAGATTCAGCTGCTGCCGACGCTGGAGGTGATCGAGGCCGACGTTCACGATCAGGCCGCACTCAACCGCCTGGTCAAGGGCCACGACGCGGTGGTCAACCTGGTCGCTGTGCTGCACGGCAACGAGGCGCAGTTTCACCAGGTTCATGTCGCACTGCCGCGCAAGCTGGCACAGGCGTGCGCCGACAACGGCGTGCGGCGCCTCGTGCACGTCAGCGCCTTGGGCGCGAGCGATGCGGCGCCCAGCCGCTACTTGCGGTCCAAGGCGGCCGGCGAGACCCAGTTGAAGGCGGCGCGCCTGGACTTGACGCTGCTGCGACCCTCCGTCATCTTCGGCGAAGGTGACCGCTTTCTGAACCTGTTCGCCCAGCTCCAGGCGTTTTTGCCGCTGCTCCCGCTGGCCGGCGCCGACGCGCGCTTTCAGCCCGTGTGGGTGGAAGACGTGACGGCGGCGATCGTGAATTGCCTGGACGACACTCACACGATCGGCATGACCTTGGAGTGCGCAGGGCCGGACGTGCGTTCGCTCGCCGAGCTGGCCCGCCTGGCCGGGCGCTGGTCGGGCCATGAACGGCGCATCGTGCCCCTGCCGGCCAGCCTGGCGCGGCTCCAGGCGATGCTGATGGAGATGCTGCCGGGCACGCCGTTAATTTCGCGCGACAACCTCGATTCGATGCGCGTGCCCAGCGTTGCGAGCGGGCAATTGCCAGGCCTGTCGCGCGTCGGCATTCGCGCCAGTGCGCTCGACGCCGTGGTGCCGCTGTACCTGTCAGCAGGTCAAGGCGTGGCCCGGCTCGACCGGCTGCGGGCTCGCGCGCGGCGCGTTTGAACTCGCCCATCGAAACCTAGGAGCGCTCGCATGCAGCTGTACATCGGCAACAAGAACTACTCGTCATGGTCGCTGCGGGCCTGGCTGTTGATGCGCCAGAGCGGCATTGCCTTCGAGGAAATCAAACTGCGCCTCGCGTTCGAGGCCGATTCGTCTTTCAAGACCGAACTGCTGCGGCTCGCGCCGACGGGCAAGGTGCCGTTGTTGATCGACGCCGATCTGGCGGTCTGGGACACGCTGGCCATCGCCGAATATCTGGCCGAAAAATTCCCCGCGCTCCAGCTCTGGCCGGCGGACCCGAAGCAGCGCGCACTAGCGCGATGCCTGTGCGCTGAAATGCATTCGGGGTTCGGCGCGTTGCGCAACAGTTTCCCGATGAACCTCGAGGCATCGCTGCCCGAAGTGGGGCAGCGCCTCTTGCGCGAATCCGGCAGCGCCGCGCAGGACCTGGCGCGCATCGAGCAGATGTGGTCACAGCAGTTGGCGCAACAGTCGGCACAACAATCGGCGCAAAGCGGCGGGCCGTTCCTGTTCGGCAAGTTCTGCATCGCCGACGCCTATTTCGCACCGGTCTGCGCGCGAATTCGCACCTATGCGCTGCCTGTCGGTGCGCCGGTGGCGGCGTACATCGAGCGCGTCTTCGCGCTGCCGGCGTTTCAGCAATGGCTCGCGGACGCGCTGGCGGAGCACGACTTCATCGTCGACGATGAGCCCTACCGCCAACGGCGGTAGCGGGCAGTCGAGGCCCGCCGCCATGAAGGCCTACGTGGTGGGCGGCGCGGTGCGCGACACGCTGCTCGGGCGCCCCAGCACCGACAAAGACTGGGTCGTCGTGGGCAGCACACCGCGGCAGATGGTGCAGGCCGGCTTCATCGCCGTGGGCCGCGACTTCCCGGTGTTCCTGCATCCGCAAACCAAGCAGGAATACGCCCTCGCGCGCACCGAACGCAAGACGGCACCGGGCTACCATGGCTTCACGTTTCACGCCGATGCATCGGTGACGCTGGAGCAAGACCTCGCACGGCGCGACTTGACGATCAATGCGATGGCGCTCGATGAAAACGGCGCGCTCATCGATCCGTACGGCGGCCGCGTCGATCTTCAGGCGCGCGTTCTGCGCCACGTCTCCCCGGCCTTTGCCGAAGACCCGGTGCGCATCCTGCGCCTGGCGCGTTTCGCGGCGCGTTTGCACGACTTCAGCATCGCGCCGGGCACGCTGGAACTGGCGCGGCGAATGGTGAATGCCGGCGAAGTCGACGCGCTCGTGCCGGAACGTGTCTGGCAAGAGGTGGCGCGTGGTTTGATGGAGGCGCGGCCGTCGCGCCTGTTCATGGTGTTGCGCGAGTGCGGCGCTTTGGCGCGGTTGATGCCCGAAGTGGACCGTCTGTGGGGCGAAGCGCCGCACGGCAGCACTGAACCTCGGGCGGTGGACAGTCTGCTGCACACGCTCGACGTCTGTGCACAGACGCACCGCGCATTGCCGGAGCGTTTCGCCTGCCTCGGGCACGCCATCGAAGCGGCTCGGGCGCCCGCGTTGCGCGAAAGCCCGGGTCCGGCGCGCTGGGAAAAGGAAACGCCGGCGCTCGACGCGCTGTGCGATCGGCTGCGCGTGCCGGCTGCTTGCCGCGAGTTGGCTGAACTGACGGCGCGCGAGTTCGATGCGGTGCGGCGCGCTGAGTCGATGGCCCCTGAGGCCTTGCTCAAGCTGCTCGAGCGCTGTGACGCATTGCGCCGACCGCAGCGCTTCGGGGTTTTGCTGCTGGCTTGCGACTGCATCGCCCGCGGCGCGGGCGTGGCGCTCGGCGATGGCGCGTCTGCTGCATCCGCGCACTTGCGGCGTGCGCTGGCGCAAGTGCTCGAGATCGATACGGCAGGCATCGCGGCGCACGCCGCCGCTCAGGGGAGCGCCGGGCCCGAGATCGGGCAGGCGATTCACGAGGCGCGGCTTCGCTCGCTCTCGGCGGTGGCGTTCAAGAAAGCAAGCTGACCCGCGCCTCAGCCGGTCAGGCGCACCACGCCTTCCAGCGGGCATGCATAGATCGTGTTGCGCAGTGCCGCGATCGCTTCATAGCGGGTGAACGTTCGGCGCCAGACCAAGACGACGCGGCGCGTCGGCACCGGTTCGGCAAACGCCAGGTAGGCAACCTGCTGCTGCGTGTCCTTGGCAACGCTGAGCTGCGGCACGACGGTGATGCCCACGCCGGAGGCCACCATGTACTTGATCGTTTCCAGAGACGAGCCCTCGAAGCTCTTGCGAATGCCCTCGGCGTCGCTCGAAAAACGCGCGTACTCCGGGCAGACCTCGAGCACATGGTCGCGAAAACAATGGCCCGTGCCGAGCAGCAGCAGGGTCTCGGATTTCAGCTCTTCCGCGCCGATGCTCTTGCGCTCGGTCAGCGGGTGATTGCGTGGCAGCGCCACCATGAAGGGCTCGTCGTACAGCGCCGCGCTCGCCAGCCCGGCATCTGGAAACGGTTCGGCCATGATGGCGCAGTCGAGTTCGCCGGTGCGAAGCATCTCGAGCAGTTTCGCGGTGAAGTTTTCCTGGAGCACGAGGGGCATCTGCGGCGTGCGGGCGATCGCCTGTTTCACCAGGTCGGGCAACAGATAGGGGCCGATCGTGTAGATCACCCCCAGGCGCAAGGGCCCGGCGAGCGGGTCCTTGCCGCGCTTGGCGATTTCCTTGATCTGAAGCGCCTGTTCGATCACCGCCTGTGCCTGGCGCACGATCTCCTGGCCGAGCGGGGTCACGCTGACCTCGCTGCTGCCGCGCTCGAAGATGCGCACGTCGAGTTCCTCTTCGAGTTTCTTGATCGAAACGCTCAGCGTCGGCTGCGAAACGAAACACGCTTCGGCGGCGCGCCCGAAGTGCCTTTCCCTCGCGACGGCGACGATGTAGCGAAGCTCGGTGAGCGTCATTGGCAGGGCCTTAGATGGATCGGCTCTCAGTATGGCAGGGCCGGCGCGGCCAAACCCCCTCGTTCGCGGGGTTCGCCCGCAACGTCCGAGCCGGCCGCAGGCACACGAAGCCTCGATCCCTTTCGCGCCCGCGAACGCCTCCACTGCCCATTCCCGCACACAACCGCGTCGAGTCCACCCGTGACTGCGGGGTGGGCGTTCTCAGGGCGCTCCCGATAATTCTTCAAGCGTCTTCATGCATGGCAGATCACGACGGTCAGGCAGACATGTCGCCAAATGCGCCGAGTGTGATTGGGCGCGGCGGCGGCAAGGCAGAGGCAGCGGCAGCGCGGGTGAGTTGCGCAAACGGCAATTGGAAGGCCAAACAGATGTTCAGCGTATTTCGGCATCACGTATCGGTAGCGTCGTTCACGGGGATGGTGGCCGACATGGTGCTGCTGTTTGGGGCGTTGTTGCTGGCGGGGCTGACGCAGGCCGGTGCGGGGGCGGGCGGTATTGTTGCGGGCGGTATTGTTGTGGGCGGTATTGGCGCTGGCGGATTTGGTGCCGTTGGGGCAGGGCAAGGCGAGCTGGGGGCGCTGGGCCTGGGTTTGGCGCAGCCGCTGGAGCTGGCGCAGATGGTGTTGTTTGCCGCGCACTTTGCCCTGGTCGTGTGCCTCATGTACTCCTTTGCCGGTCTGTACCGGCCCCGGCCCATC
>JANOLA010000109.1:0-8106 GCA_031419535.1 Burkholderiales bacterium
GAAATCAACCTGATTCCGCACACGCTGAGCAGCACGACGCTCGGCAGCTTGCAGGTGGGCCAGTCCGTCAATCTGGAAATCGACTTGATCGCGCGCTACGTCGAGCGCATGCTCGGGCAACGCTGAACAAGCCCGCGCGAGGGCGCACGCCGCGGCTCGGCGCGCACGCCTGATTCGCACCGCAGGCGCTGCGCGAGCGCCACCTACAATTCGGCGCATGTCCATCTGCTCGGTCCCGGAACTCGTCAACGAACTCAGCGAGGGCCGCATGGTGATCCTCGTTGACGAAGAAGACCGCGAGAACGAGGGCGACCTGGTGCTCGCCGCCGACCATGTGAGCGCGGCGGCGATCAACTTCATGGCGCGCTTCGGGCGCGGCCTGATTTGCCTGACGCTGACGCGCGAGCGCTGCGAACGGCTGCGACTGAGCCCGATGACCCCGCGCAACGGCACGCGCCACGGCACCGCGTTCACGGTGTCGATCGAGGCCGCCGAAGGCGTGAGCACCGGCATCTCCGCCGCGGACCGCGCGCGCACCGTGATGGCCGCGGTCGCGCGCGACGCGCAGCCGCGCGACCTGGTGCAGCCCGGCCACATCTTCCCGCTGCAGGCGCAAGACGGCGGTGTGTTGATGCGCGCTGGCCACACCGAAGCCGGCTGCGACCACGCCGCGATGGCCGGCTTGACGCCGGCCGCGGTGATCTGCGAAATCATGAACGACGACGGCACGATGGCGCGCCTGCCCGATCTGCTGCGTTTCGCCGAGCAGCATCGGCTGAAGGTCGGCACGATCGCGAGCCTGATCGAGCACCGCAGCCGCAACGAGTCGCTGATCGCGCGCATCGCGCAGCGCAGTCTGCACACGCCGCAAGGCGAGTTTTCCTGCACCGAATTTCGCGACCGCGGCGGCGGCGCGCACCTCGCGCTCACGCACGGGCGCTGGTCGCGCGACCAGGAAGTGCTGGTGCGCGTGCACGAACCCTTGGGCGTGATGGACCTGCTCGACCTTGAGCCGCGCGGCCACTCCTGGCCCTTGGCCAAGGCGCTGGAGCGGCTGCGCGCTAGCGAACGTGGCGCGGCCGTGCTGCTCAATTGCACGCCGCATTTCGAAGCCGATTCGAGCCTGCTCGAGCCGCACCCGAGCGGTGACGACAGCGCCGCCAAGAGCCGCGCGCAACTCGACTTGCGCACCTACGGCATCGGCGCGCAAATCCTGCGCGAGCTCGGCATCGGCAAGATGAGGCTGCTCGGCAGCCCGCGGCGCATGCCCAGCATGGCAGGCTACGGGCTCGAAGTCACCGGTTTCGTCGCCGCCGAAGAATGAGCGCGACAGCGCCCGACAACTCCTCCGACAAGAATCCATCGACCATGCAAGCCACCGACAAAACCAGCGACATTGAACTGACCGGGCAGGACTTGCGCATCGGCATCGCGCAAGCACGCTTCAACCGGTCCATCACCGATCGCCTGACGCAAGCGTGCCGGGAAGAGTTGCGCGCCGCCGGCGTGCAAGACCGCCACGTTCGGCACATCACGGTTCCCGGGGCACTCGAGCTGCCGATCGCCCTGGCGGCACTGGCGCAAACCGACGACTTCGACGCGCTGATCGCGATCGGCTGCGTGATCCGCGGCGAGACCTATCACTTCGAACTGGTTGCCGACCAGAGCGGCGCGGGCGTGATGCGCGTCGCGCTCGACCAGGACATTCCGATCGCCAATGCCATCCTCACCGTCGAGAACGAAGCCCAGGCCTGGGCGCGTGCCGAGGAAAAAGGCCGCGACGCGGCACGTGTCGCGGTCGAGATGGCGAACCTGATCGAAGACCTGAGCTGATGGCAGACGCTGCTCCCAACAAACCCGCCGCGGTCACTGGCACGGCCGGCACCGCTGGTGTGGCCAGCGATGCCGTCGGCGCCGCGGCGCCGCGCAAGCGCGTCGCGCCGAAGTCGGCGCGGCGCCGGTCGCGCGAGGCCGCCATGCAAGGGCTGTACGAATGGCTCGTCGCCGGAACGGCGGTCGGCGACGTCGAGGCCCACATGCGCGAGCAAGACGGTTTCTCCAAATGCGATGTCGCGCATTTCGAAACGCTGCTGCGCGGCTGCATCGCACAGGCGCCCGCCATCGACGCGATGCTGGCGCAGCACCTGGACCGCGTCGCGACCCGGCTCTCGCCGGTGGAGCACGCGCTGCTGCTGATCGGCGCCTTTGAGCTGGGCCATTGCCTGGACGTTCCGTACAAGGTCGCGATCAACGAGGCCGTCGAACTCGCGAAGAGCTTCGGCGGCACCGATGGCCACAAATACGTGAACGGCGTTCTCGACAAGGCCGCCGCGCAGTTGCGCCCGCTCGAAGTGCAGGCAGCGCGTGGCCGTGCGCGCTGAGGGCCCAAGCGGAAATCACCTGCACCGCGGGGACATGCGCGCGTGAAACTCGCTTCGCGCATGGCTCACATCGAGCCGTTCTACGTGATGGAGTGCGCCAAGGCCGCGGCTGAGCTGGCGCGCAGCCCGGCGTGCGCGAACTCGCCGATGATTTTCTTGAACATCGGCGAACCCGATTTCACCGCGCCGCCCGCGGTGCAACACGCCGCTGAAGCAGCGCTGCGCGACGGCCGCACCCAGTACACCGACGCCACCGGCCTGCCCGAGCTGCGCGAACGCATCGCGCGCTGGTACGGCACGCGCTTCGGCGTGAATGTCGATGCGGCGCGCATCGTCGTCACCGCGGGTGCGTCGGCGGCCCTGCAGTTGGCCTGCCTGGCGCTGATCGAGCAGGGCGATCAAGTCCTGATGCCCGACCCGAGCTACCCGTGCAACCGGCACTTCGTCGCCGCCGCCGACGGTACCGCGGTGCTGTTGCCCACCACGAGCGAGCAGCGCTTTCAGCTCAGCCGCGCCGCGATCGAGCAGGCCTGGAACCCGCGCACGCGCGGCGTGCTGTTGGCATCGCCGAGCAACCCGACGGGCACGTCGATCGACCCGATGGAGATGCGCGGCATCGTCGAAGCCGTGCGCGGGCGCGGCGGCTTCACGATCGTCGACGAAATCTATCTCGGCCTGAGCTACGACGCGCGCTTCGGCGGCAGCGCGCTCGCTTTCGGCGACGACGTGATTTCGATCAACAGCTTCTCCAAGTACTTCAGCATGACCGGCTGGCGCCTGGGCTGGATGGTGGTTCCGCAAGCGCTCGTGCCGCAGATCGAGCGGCTCGCGCAAAACCTCTACATCTGCGCATCCACACTCGCGCAGCGCGCCGCGTTGGCGTGCTTCGAGCCCGAGTCGATCTCCGAATACGAGTGGCGCCGCGACCAGTTCCGCGAGCGGCGCGACTACATCGTGCCGGCGCTGCAACGCCTGGGCCTGGATGTTCCCGTGGTCCCGGACGGCGCGTTCTACGCCTGGGCCGACTGCTCGCGCTACAGCCCCAGCACTTGGGACATCGTGTTCGACATCAAGCGCCGCGCCCACGTCGCGCTGACCCCGGGGCGCGACTTCGGGCCGCACGCCGCGCCGCGCTTCGTGCGCCTGTCGTTCGCGAGTTCGATGGCGCAGTTGCGCAGCGCCGTGGCCCGGCTCGAAGTGGCGCTCGCCCAAACCGCTTGAACCTCGAGCCACATGCACAACGGCGTTGGGCCGCGGCAGGATCGAAACAAACCGATCACGACAACAGCGATTTGTTCGCCATCGTTACGTATGGCACAAAGTGTGTGATTTTGCGCACAGCGCCCAGGGCGAGGTCGACTAAAGTTGCGCGGTGATAGATTTCGGCGCCCCCACGGTTCCAGCGGCGTATCCGCCTGAGCCGGACCCCAAGCAAACCGCTGTCGACTCCAACATCGAGTTGTGGGCCGACTCCGGCATCGGCTTGCCCAAGGGTCCGGCGGCCGCGTTCGCCACCAATCCGGAGGCGCAGTCGGAAGAGCAGATGCCCACCATCGGGCACATCGGCCGCTACGCGCTGAAGTACCGTATCGGCGAGGGGGGCCTGGGCACCGTCTACGCGGCGCACGATCCGCTGCTGTCGCGGCTGATCGCGATCAAGACGCTGAACCTCGAACTCTCGGCCGAGGAGCGCGAGTCGTTCAACGCGCTGTTCCTGAACGAAGCGCGCGCCGCCGCGGGCCTGAGCCACCCGCACATCGTCACCGTGTTCGACGCAGGCACCAGCGACAACAGCGCCTACATCGCGATGGAGCTGCTGAAGGGCCGCGATCTGCGCCAGCTGCGTCAGGAAGGCTGGCGCCCGACGCCCGAGCAGGCGGCGCTGATCGTGCGCCGCATCGCCGACGCGCTGGCCTACGCGCACAGCAAGGGCGTGGTGCACCGCGACGTGAAGCCGGCGAACATCTTCATGGTCGGCCGCACCCAGCCGCGCATGCTCGACTTCGGCATCGCACGCGTCGCGCATCGGCACGAGGGCGCCGGGGAAATTGCCGCCGGCTCGCCCTACTACATGGCGCCCGAGCAGGCGCGCCACCAGACCGTGGACCGCCGCGCCGACGTGTTTTCGCTCGGCGTCGTGCTGTACGAACTGCTGACCGACCAGAAGCCGTTTCGCGGCACGACGCTGGCGGAGATCTCGCAATCGGTGATCGAACACGAGCCGCCGCTGGCCGACGAAGTGGACCGGCGCGTTCCGCACGCGCTGGCACAGATCGCGGCGCGCGCGATGGTCAAAGACCCAGAGCAGCGCTATCGCTCGGCGCGCACCTTCTCGCGCGAACTGCGCCACTGGCTCGACGACAACGAAGCCGGCGCCGACCCGGAAGCCCCTGTGCGCGCAAAGCGCCCCGCCTGGCTGGCCTGGGCAGGAAGCGCTGCCGCGGCCGTGGTGCTGGGCGGCGCGGCGCTGTACATGGCCAATTCATCGCGCGAACCCGCGCCGCCACTCAGCGCACGCCCAGTCGACCCGCCGGCTGGCGCGGCGCCAGCGCCGGGCGGCACGGGCGCCGGGGCCACGGTGGACAACGCGGCACCGCAAGCCGCGGAAGCGGTTGCGCAAGAACCTGCGACCACCCTGCGCCCGCCTGCGCCTCCCGCCGCTGTGATTCCCCCGGGCACGCGCACCCCGCCGCTCGCCAAGGCAGGGCCAGGCAAAGAGAACAACGCCAAGGCCAAGGCGCCCGCCACCAAGCCGGTGGCTGACAAGACCCGGCAACGCGAGGCACGCGACACGAAGGCGAATCCGACCGAGGCCACCAAGAGCGACGCAGCGGTGAAGGCGCCCGGCATCGTGCGCCTGGCCGTCAGCCCCTGGGGCCAGGTTGAAGTGGACGGCCAACCGGCCGGCACTGCGCCGCCGTTGACGGAGCTGACTTTGGACGAAGGCAAGCACCAGATCACGATCCGCAACGCCGACTTCCCGCCGTTCCACACGACCGTGACGGTGACGCCCGGACAGGCCGTCGCCATCAAGCACAAATTCGGTTCATGAACCGGCGCGGGTGCGAGCCAAAGCCCGACAGGCTCCGAGGTGCCGCACCAGCGGCGCTAACGCTGTTCGCGGCTGCCCTGCTGGCAGCCTGCGCGCAAACCGCACCGGCGCCCGCCGCGCTCGTCGACATGCTGGCCAGGCCCGCTGAAAGAGCGCTGCTCGCGGGCCTTCGCGCTTACGACGACGCGCAGTACGCCGAGGCGCAGAAGCACCTGCTCGAAGCAGTGAACCTGCGGCTGGCATCCTCGAAGGACCGCGCCGCCGCGCACAAGCACCTGGCGTTCATCTACTGCACGAGCAACCGAACGGCGGAATGCGAGGCCCAGTTTCGCGCGGCGCGCCTCGCCGACCCGGCGTTCACACTCAGCAAGTCCGAGGCAGGGCACCCGAGCTGGGGCGAGGTCTACAAACGCGTGCGGCCTTGAGCCCGCGTGCGCGCCGCGTAGCGCGCACGTGCCATCGCGCTTCGCGGCCGGTTCAATCGGAGACGCGGCACGCCTCGATCACAATCGAGCCCCGGTGCAGAATGGCGGCCCGGAAAGCTCCAGCGAACGCAAGTTCGCGCTGAGCGCATCGCCGAGCCCCTGAACCGTCACTTCGCGCAAACCACCGCATGAACCAGAACCTGTCGATCTTGACCCTCGTGATGCAGGCCAGCCTGGTCGTGCAACTCGTCATGGCCGGGCTGATGCTCGCCTCGCTGGCGAGCTGGACCGTGATCTTCGGCAAGCTCTTCGGCCTGCGCCGGGTGCGCTCGGCGAACGAAGAATTCGAACGCGAATTCTGGGCCGGCAAGAACCTCAACGAGCTGTTCAGCGAAGCCGCCAAGCACAAGGACGGCGCGCCGATGGAGCGCATCTTCGCCACCGGCATGCGCGAGTTCCTGAAGCTGCGCGAGCGCCGCGTCGCCGACACCGGCGCGCTGCTCGACGGCTCGCGCCGCGCGATGCGCGCGAGCTTTCAGCGCGAACTCGACACGATCGAATCGAACCTGTCGTTCCTCGCCTCGGTCGGCTCGGTATCGCCGTATGTCGGCCTGTTCGGCACGGTGTGGGGCATCATGCATGCGTTCGTCGGCCTGTCGAACATGCAGCAGGTGACGCTCGCCACCGTCGCGCCGGGCATCGCCGAGGCGCTGGTGGCCACCGCGATCGGCCTGTTCGCGGCGATTCCCGCAGTGATCGCCTACAACCGCTTCGCGCGCGACATCGACCGCATCGCGATCCAGCTCGAGTCGTTCATCGAAGAGTTCTCCAACATCCTGCAGCGCAACGCGGGCGCGCCCGCGGCGGCGTCGAAGTGAGGCTCTGACCATGCCAGCCGTCAGCCAGCGCGGCGGCGCGAGGCGCCGCACCATCAGCGAGATCAACATGGTGCCCTTCATCGACGTGATGCTGGTGTTGCTCATCATCTTCATGGTGACGGCGCCGCTCATCACCACCGGCATCGTCGACCTGCCCAGCGTGGGCAAGAGCAAACAACGCCCCGAGCATGTGGTGGAGCTCACCGTCGGCAGCGACGAGACGCTGCGGCTGCGCATCGACGGCAAGGACCCGGCGAGCGTGAATCTGCAAAACCTCGCGGCCCGGGTGCGCACTGCGCAAGCGGGCAACGCGACGACGCCGGTCGTGATCTCGGCCGACCGCGCCGTGAAGTACGAAGCCGTGGTCAAGGTGATGGACATCTTGCAGCGCGCCGGCATTCAGCGCGTCGGCTTGTCGGTGAAACAGAGCGGAAGCCCATGATGAAGAGGGCCGAGCGCCGGGCCGTTCCCAAGCCGGCCCTCATCCCATGGGCCACGAAGTGGCCCGTACCGGGCCATGGGGATCGGCGAATTTACTCATTCGACGAGGGGCGCCCTTGACCTCGGCTGCCCTGGCCCGCGACGCCTTCCTGCCGCATCGCCCGGCCGGCATGGGCGTGGGCATGGTGCTGGCGCTGTTCGCGCATGCCTTGCTCGTGGTGGCGCTCGCCTTCAGCGTGTCGTGGCGCTCCAGCACGCCCGACTCAGTGGAAGCCGAACTCTGGGCGGCGGTTCCGCAAGTTGCCGCGCCGCCTCCCTCGCCACCGCCGCCGGTGGTGGTGGAGAGCAAACCACCTCCGCCTGCGCCGAAGCCGGTGCCGGTTCAAGAAGTCGTTCCCGACGCGCAAATCGCGATCGAAAAAGCCCGGCGCGAGGCCGAAGTCAAGCGCGAAGCCGCGAAACGGGACGAAGCCAAACGCGAAGAGGCCAAACGCGAAGCCGCCAAACGCGAGCAGGCGCGCGCCGAGGCCGAGCTGAAGAAACAGGAACAGGACGAGAAAGAGCGCACCGAGAAAGAGGCCGAGGCCCTCGAAACCCAGCGTCAGGCGAACCTCAAGCGCATGCTCGGTCAGGCCGGCGCCACCGCGACCGGCGCAACACCTGGCACCGCAGCGCAAAGTGCCGGGCCCTCGGCGGGTTACGCCGGGCGCATCAAGGCGCGCATTAAACCCAACATCGTGCTCACCGAGCCCGTCAATGGCGACCCGGTCGCCACCGTCGAAGTCCGGCTCGCCCCCGACGGAACCATCGTCGCGCGCAAGCTGCTCAAAAGCAGCGGCGCGAAGAACTGGGACGAAGCGGTGCTGCGCGCGATCGACAAAACGGAAATCCTGCCGCGCGACGTAGACGGGCGCGTGCCCCCGGTGATC
>JANOLA010000110.1:0-2447 GCA_031419535.1 Burkholderiales bacterium
GAGCCGGTGCCGTCGGCGAAGTTGATGCCGTCGTGGCAGGCGCCGCAGGCCAGGCGGCTCGGCAGGTTTTTGTAGTTGTCGGCTGTGGAGGCGATCTTGCTGTCGTGACAGGTCGTGCACATGCGCTGCCCGCCGCCGAGCTTGGAGAAGCCCTTGTTGTTGAAGACGGCGTTGGCGTAGTTGTAGTTGTCCTTCACCAGCCAGTTGCCCTGGTGCATCTTGTGGATCAGGGTGTTGAAGTTGCCTGCCACTTCACCATCGGCAATCCGGGTTTCCGGCCTATAGGTGTAGCTTGTGATGCCGGTCAGCGCATTCACCGTCTTGCTCTCCGTCAGCGGCGGGAACTTGCCTGCTGTGGATGCGACGTTGGCATAGCCATAACCACGCTGGTCGGTGTGGCAGACGACGCAGTAGCGCGTTTCGACACGCGCACTGCCGCCGTGAAAGGCGAGCTTGCCGTGGCAGACATTGCAACTCGCGATGTTCACGTCTTCACGTGTCAGCTCAGCTGGGGGAATGGGTGTTCCGGGCTGACCCAGGGGCCCAGGCCTGAAGTCGTAGATGACGTTGACGGCATCCACCAGGTTCACCGTCGGCGTCAAGGTGACGGCGTTGGGCGTGTTGCTTCCCGTGCCGCGCGCCGCGCCGCCGATCTGAATCGTCAGGCGATGCGGCAGATTCGGCTCATAGCGCAGAAAGCCGAGATTGGCCTTTGTCCCGGCGGTGGGGTAGGAGCTGCTGTAGCACGGGTCGGTGTTGACGGTCGGGCGCTCGGGAAGAGGCGGAACTTCGTTCTCGATCGCGGTGATGTCGCGCCAGAACGTGTACCTGTAAGTCCCGGGCCTGCCATCGACCGCGGTCAGTGTCCCGGTGTTGTCGGTGGTCGGCCGCGACGCGAACTTCGGGCAAGTCGTGGTCGCTGGCGAGGTCACGATATAGCTCACCCAATGGCTCGGCTTGCTGTCGGTGCGCGGCACCAGCTTGGCGAGCGCAAACGACACGTTCGGATAAGAAGTCACCGTGGCGGTGGCGCTCTTGGAGGTGAGTTTCTCGAAACCGAGCACCGGGTTGCCCAGCGCGTCGGTCACGGTGAACTCCACCACTGGCGGGCTGGCGATCGTGACGCTGGTGACTTCCGACTTGAACGTGGCGCCCGCCCACTGCTCGGGCGTCAGACCGGCCAAGTTCACAGCGTTCGACCCAGACGATCCGGCAGGGCCAGCCGGCCCGGCGGCACCGTCACTGCCTCCGCAGGCGGCCAGCGTAAGAAGACCAGCGGCCAGCACGGCCGCCAAGCTCGAGCGAATCAACGTGGACTTCATGCTTATCTCCATCACGGTTCGGATGACCGATTTGCCGATTTGAATTCCCAACCCACTAACTACTTCGTGACCTTGACCTTCATCTCTTGCGGTCCCGGGCCTTCGGGTTCTTTGTGCGCGATGCCGAAATGGCAGTCGATGCAGGTCGAGCCTTCAGCCTTGCCCTTGGCATGGCGCGCCTTGGCCTTTTCCGACTGCTTGTCGGTGTCCATCTTGTCGGCGATGTGGCAATTGCGGCACTCTTGCGAATCCGTTTCCTTCATGCGCTTCCACACCTTCTGCGCCATCGCAGGGCGGTGCGCCTCGAACTTTTCCGGGGTGTCGATGACACCGACCAGATGCCCGTAGAGCTCGAACGTCGCGGCCATCTTGCGTGCGATCAGCGGGCCGGGCTCACGCGGCACGTGGCAGTCGGTGCAGATGGCGCGCACCCCCGTGCGATTGCGGTCGTGGATCGTGTCCTTGTATTCGGCATAGACGGTGGAACTCATCTCGTGGCAGCCGATGCAGAACTTCTCGGTGCTGGTCCACGCCAGGCCGGCGGCGCCGCCGATGACGAGCAGCACCGCGGCGAACATGCCGACGACGCTCAGGCTGACGACGAGCTTCCAATTGCGCCGCAGCTTGCCTAGGGTCCCTTTGTTGTTCATGTTGACCTCGGGAAAGAAGCACCGTGGTTGAGCAGGCTCCTCTAGCGCGTCAGGATCCAGCGTGCGAGGTTGCGAATCTCCGCTTCGTCCTTGCTCTTGATCGCCTTGTGCTCTTCTTCCTTGCCGTCGATCTTGACCTTCGGGCTGGTCGTCAAGTGTTTGTAGACCTCGTCTTCAGCGCCCGCCTTGCCCTTCAGCTTGGTCGCGGTTTCCTTGTACGACGGACCGTCTTTTTTCTTGTCCACGGCGTGGCACTTGCCACAGTCGCTTTTCTTGATCAACGCTTGCGCCGCGTCGGCGTCGACGGTCTGCGCGAAAGAGTCGTAAGCACACAAGAACAGCGCGGCAGCGACGATCCACGCGCCCGGCAGGAAGCTGCGATTCATAGGGTCTCCGATGACGTTGTTGGGATTCGAGGCGCGCTGGATGGCGATGCGCGTTGTCAACAATGTCGATGCATCGGCTGCGGCGCGTG
>JANOLA010000111.1:0-3569 GCA_031419535.1 Burkholderiales bacterium
GCGAGCGACGCAATGACATTCATGGGGCGGTCGGCAGCGCGATGAGTGACGCGATGAGTGACACGTCAAGAAATTGTTCAGCCCAACCCCAGCAACCGCATCGCATTCGTCTTCAAAATCATCGGCTTCACGCTGTCCTTGAAGCCGGCTTGCTCGAAGTCCGCGAGCCAGCGGTCGGGCGTGATGAGCGGGAAATCGCTGCCGAACAGGATGCGGTCCTTGAGCAGCGTGTTCGCGTACTGCACGAGCTGTGGCGGAAAGTATTTCGGGCTCCAGCCCGACAGGTCGATCCAGATGTTGGGCTTGTGCATCGCCAGCGAAATCGCTTCGTCCTGCCACGGCCAGCTCGGGTGGGCGATGACGATCTGCATGTCGGGGAAGGCGATCGCCACGTCTTCCAGCAACATCGGGTTCGAGTTCTGCAGCCGCAACCCGCCGCCGCAGCGCATGCCGCTGCCGATGCCCGAGTGGCCGCTGTGGAAGACAGCAGGCAAGCGGTGTTCGTTGATGACTTCATAGATCGGCCAGGCCATCTTGTCGGCGGGCTCGAAGCCCTGCACCGTCGGGTGGAACTTGAAGCCTTTCACGCCGTGGCTCTCCACCAGCCGGCGTGCTTCGCGCGCGCCCATCTTGCCCTTGTGCGGGTCGATGCTGCCGAACGCGATCATGATGTCCGGATTTGCCGCCGCCGCGTCGGCGATCTCTTCGTTGCCGATGCGCGCGCGCCCCATCTGCGACTCGGCGTCCACCGTGAAATTGACGAAGCCGATCTTCTTCTCGCGGTAATAGGCAATCGTCTCGTCCATCGTCGGCCGGCGGTTCGAACGGAAGTACTTGTCCGCCGCGCGGTCGAATTCCTCGCCATAGTTGTCGAACGGGTTGCGGCACGACACCTCGAGGTGCGTGTGGGTGTCGATGGCGATCAGGTTTTGGTGGTTCATGGAATGTGGATGTTGTCGATGTCGTGCATCGGGTCAGGAATCGCGCGGTGTGGGCCCGGACGCACGCAGCGCCGCGATGATCGCCTCGGGCGCCAGCGCCACGTCGAAGCTCAGTGCATTTTCATCGGCGCCCGGCGGCTCCAGCGTCGCGAGCTGGCTGTCGAGCAGCGACGCCGGCATGTAGTGGCCGGCGCGTGCCGCCATGCGCTGCGCGAGCAGCTCGCGGCTGCCTGCGAGGTGCACGAACAGCAGGTCGGGCGCGCCGTGGCGCAGCACGTCGCGGTAGCTGCGCTTCAGCGCCGAGCACGACAGCACCAGCGCTCGGCCTGCGGCGCGCGCCGCGGCCAGTTGCTGCGCCAGTATCTCCAGCCAACCTTGCCGGTCGGCGTCGGTGAGGGCAATGCCGGCCGCCATGCGCGCCACGTTGTCGGGCGGATGGAACTGATCGCCCTCAGCGAATTCGGCGCCGAGCGCCACGGCGAGCTGCCGGCCGACGGTGCTCTTGCCGCAGCCGCTCACGCCCATCACGACGACGCTGCGCGATGCGCTGGCCACGGACGGCATCGAACAGGTGAACGCTGTGGGGTCGTGCAGGGTCGGCTCCTGAAGCATCGCAGATCCGGCAATGGTGCCTGAAACCAGCATCCGATGTCAGACCAGTCGACCGTGGTCCACGCGCCGCGTGCCGCAGCAGGGCTCGACGCTCCGGTTCGGGCTGTCTCGGTGCGGTGCGATCCGAGGCATTGAGGCGCGCGCACCACACACAGGGTCAACCCTGGAAGAGTTGCGCTTTGGAGCAGTCGCGCCGGAGGCTGTGAGCAGCGCGCCAAGAGGCGCATGCGCGGGAAGTCTACCGGGGCGGAACAGATAGCAAGGGAAACCACCAGATTCCGCCATCAGGGTGCGACCTAAACTGCCCAGCCCGGGTCCATGGTGCATGCGACCCTGGCCGCCCACCATCACCCGAGAAAGTGGAAACACCCATGAAGCTCATCAACACGGCCGCCGCGCTCGCCCTGGCGCTCTTGATGGTCGCGCCACGCGTGGACGCGCAGGCGCTCGAGAGCCTGCGCGGCGACGCCGCGACCCCCGGCGATGTCACGACCTACGGCATGGGGTGGGGGCAGCAGCGCTACTCGCCGCTGAAGCAGATCACCCCGGCCAACGCGAAGAAGCTCGCGCCGGTCTGGAGCCTGAGCCTGAACCACACCGCGAACGCGTCGACGCAACCGCTGTTGATCGACGGCGTCATGTACCTGTCGCTGCACGACGCGACGGTGGCCGTGGACGCGCTGAGCGGGCGGCAGAAGTGGCGCGTTCCGGTCGAGTTGCCGGCCGACATCAACGCCTACCTGTGCTGCGGCATCCAGAGCCGAGGCATGGCGGTGCTGGACGGCGTGCTGTACCGAACCACGATCGATGCGCGCGTCATCGCGCTCAACATCAAGGACGGCAAGGCGCTGTGGACGCAAAAGGCGGCCGACTACAAACAGGGCTACAGCATGACGCATGCGCCGTTGATCGCCGGCGGCGTGCTGATCACCGGGATTTCCGGCGGCGAATACGGAACGCGCGGTTTCCTCAACGGCTGGGACCTGAAGACCGGCGAGAAGAAGTGGCACCGCTGGACGACCGCGGCGCCCGGCGAAAAGGGCGGCGACACCTGGGCGCCCGGAGCCTATGAATTCGGCGGCGGGCCGACCTGGTTGACCGGTACCTACGACCCCGAGCTGGGCCTCGTCTACTGGGGCACGGGCAACGGCGGTCCGTGGAACCCGGCAACGCGCGGCGGCGACTCGCTCTACATCGGCTCGGTGCTCGCGCTGCGCCCGGCCACCGGCGAAATCGCCTGGCACTTCCAGTTCTCGCCAGGCGATCCGTACGACTACGACGGCACCAACGAACTGGTGCTGGCGGACTTGCCGATCGGCGGCAAGGCGAGCAAGGTGCTGATTCAGGCGAATCGCAACGGTTTCTTCTACGTCATCGACCGCACCACCGGCAAGCTGATCTCGGGCAAACAGTTCGCGAAAAAGGTGAACTGGGCGTCGGGCATCGACATCGCCACCGGCCGCCCGATCGACACGCCGATGACGACGGCGGTGCGCAAGACCGAAGAGGGCAGCGATTTCATCGACGTCTGGCCGAGCGCGTTCGGCGGCAAGAACTGGATGCCGATGAGTTACGACCCGGTGCGCCGAGTTGCCTACTTCAATACGATCAACCTGGGCATGAAGATCAAGTACGTCAAGCAGCCACGCCCGGCGCAGCCGACCTGGTACCTCGGCCTGGAGCTCGGCGGATTTCCGGCGCCCGAGGACGGCAATCGTGGTTCGCTGGTGGCGTGGGACCCGGTGGCGGGCAAGAAGCTCTGGGACGTGCCGAGCAAGGCGCCGTTCTGGGCGGGTGTGGCCTCCACCGCCGGTGGTGTGATCTTCACCGGGGCTCAAACCGGCGAATTCATGGCCTTCGACGCGGCTTCCGGGAAGAAGCTGTGGCAGTTCCAGACTGGCTCGGGAATCACCGGCCTGCCGATCGTCTGGGAACGCAACGGCAAACAGTACGTGAGCATCACGAGCGGATCCGCGACAGTCTATGCAGCCTTGGCCGGTGATCCGGAGTTGACGA
>JANOLA010000112.1:0-5010 GCA_031419535.1 Burkholderiales bacterium
TTCATTCGCGCCGCCAACGGCGCGGTGCAGGTCGTCACGACGACGGGCCTGGTTCCGGGCGCAGCCCCCGGCGGCGTGGGCATTCCGCTGCCGGCCAATACGATCCGCACGGGCCACGCCTTCCTCGACGACATCAACCACAACGCGGCGCCAGGAACGTTCGACAACGACGGCAACCCTGCCACGCCGCAGATCAACAAGACGCCCGACGCCGACACCACCGCCGGCGCGCCGAACCCGCTGTTCAACCCGGCACTGCCGGTGGGTGGCACCAACATGCCGTTCCTGCCGCAACCCGCCGGCACCTACGACGACGAAACCCTGAACCGCCACTTCATCACTGGTGACGGCCGCGGCAACGAGAACATCGGCCTGACCGCCGTGCACACGATTTTCCATTCGGAGCACAACCGCAGCGTTGAAGCGAACAAGACAACCATCCTCGGCAGCGGTGACCTGGTCTTCATCAATGACTGGATGCGCACGCCCATCACGGCAGCGCAAGCCGCCGCCAACGTGAACCTGCCGTGGGACGGCGAGCGCCTGTTCCAGGCCGCGCGCTTCACGACCGAAATGCAGTACCAGCACATGGTGTTCGAAGAGTTCGGCCGCGGGGTTTCGCCCACCATCGACCCGTTCGTGTTCTCGAACAGCTCCGACATCGACCCGGCGATCTTTGCCGAGTTCGCCAACGTCGTGTACCGCTTCGGCCATTCGATGCTGACCGAGACGGTGGATCGCACCAACATGAACATGACGACCGACAACATCGGTCTGATCCAGGCGTTCCTGAACCCGCTCGAGTTCAACAACAGCAACGCCGCCGGCGTCGAGACGATCACGGAAGACGTGGCGGTGGGTGCCATCGTGCGCGGCATGACGCGCCAGGTGGGCAACGCGATCGACGAGTTCGTGACGGAAGCGCTGCGCAACAACCTGGTCGGCCTGCCGCTGGACCTGGCGGTGCTCAACATGGCGCGCGCCCGCGACACCGGAATGCCGAGCTTCAACGAAGCGCGTGCGCAGTTCTTCGCGATGACGGGTGACGCGCAGCTCGAGCCCTTCAGCAGCTGGGCCGACATGGCTCCGAACCTGAAGCACTCGGCGTCGATCGTCAACTTCATCGCCGCTTACGGCACGCACCCGAACCTGCTGGCCGAGGTCACCGCCGCCGGCAAGCGCGCCGCGGCGTTGACACTGGTGATGGGTGGTGTCGGCGCTCCCGCCGACCGCGTTGACTTCTTGAACAGCACCGGCGCCTGGGCAACGACCGAGACCGGGCTGAACAAGGTCGACTTCTGGATCGGCGGCCTGGCCGAGTTCGTGAACGAATTCCAGGGCATGCTTGGCCCAACGTTCAACTTCGTGTTCGAGCAGCAGCTCGAGAACCTGCAAAACGGCGACCGCTTCTACTACCTCAGCCGCACGCAAGGCACGAACATGCTCAACGAGTTGGAGAACAACACCTTCTCGAAGATGATCATGCGCAACAGCGACCTGGGCAATGTGGGCTCATCGCACCTGCCCAGCCTGGTGTTCACTTCGCCGAACTGGGTTCTGGAAGTGAACCAGGCCGCGCAGTTGAACGTGGCACTGGCCGGCGGTGCGGGCCCGGATGGCGTTCTGGTCGACAATCCGCTCACGACATTGGTGAATGAGGCCGCCGACAACACGACGGCGAATTCCGACCCGTTCGGCAACGACGTCATCCTCGAAGCCATCAACCCGATGGTGCAGCGCGGCGCGAACTTCCTGAAGTTCTCCGGCGGTGAGCACGTCGTGCTCGGTGGTACCGCGGCAGCCGACACGCTGCAGGGGGGGCGCGGCATCGATACCCTCTGGGGCGACGGCGGCAACGACCGGCTGGATGGCGGCGACGAAGCCGACCAGGTGCACGGCGGCGACGGCGACGATATCATCACCGACCACGGCACGCCCGCGGGCGGCGCCGACTTCCTGCACGGCGACAACGGCAACGACGTCATCAGCGCGGGCACCGGCAACGACCTGCTGTTCGGTGGCCTGGGCAATGACTTCGTGATCATGGGCAACGATTTCTCCGAAGTCTTTGCTGGCGAAGGCAATGACTTCCTGCTCGGCGGCAACGGCCCGGACGTGCTGCTGGGCAACGAAGGCGACGACTGGATTGAAGGCGGCGAAGGGCTCGACAACATCCCGGGCGACAACTCGGAGTTGTTCTTCAACAGCCCGATCATCGGCCACGACGTGATGAACGGCCAGGGCAACGACACCGACTACGACGGCGAGTCGGGCAACGACATCATGATCCAAGGCCCTGGCATCCAGCGCAGCAACGGCATGCTCGGCTTCGACTGGGCGATCCACAAGGGCGACCCGTTGGCGGCGGACACGGATCTCGCGATTCCGTTCTTCCCGGCGCAAACCGTGTTCACGCTGCGTGACCGCTTCGACTCGGTGGAAGCGCTCTCAGGCTGGAACCTGAATGACCACCTGGTCGGCACCAGCGCGCCCACCGGCGCAGTCGGTGGCGCGGCTGGCGGCATCTTCGGCGCCCCGGCGACCGACAGCATGCTGCAACAAAAGCATGTGGGTCTGGTCAACGGCCTGCAGAACCTGCTCGGTGTGCAGCCGGTCCTCAACCCCGAGGCCATCGTCTTCAACCCGCAACTCGGCGCCGACATCCTGATCGGAGGCGCGGGCAGCGACTTGATGGAAGGCAAGGCCGGCAACGACCTGATCGACGGCGACGCCTGGATGAACGTGCGCATCGCCATCGCCTCCGGCACCGGTGTCGGCGCGGGTACCAGCGCCGAAAGCATGAACGACATCAAGGCACAGATGATCGCCGGCACCATCAACCCGGGCCAGTTGAGCATCGTTCGCGAGATCGTTCGCACCGGCGTGAACCCGGCGACGGACACCGACGTGGCTTTGTACAACGGGCCACGCGCCGACTACACGATCACCGGGATCGACGGCGTGGCGGGCGTGGTCGACGCGTTCGGCCAGCGCATCGTCAGGATCACCGACAACGTGGTCGCTCCAGTCATCATCAATGGCCTGGTCGTGCCGCTGCTCGACGACGAAGGCACGGACACCTTGCGTGGTGTGGAGATCGCGCGCTTCATCACACGCGATGCGGCCGGCCTGGTCATCAACGTCGAAGACGTGCTCATCGCCAGCCTCCCGCCGACGGGAACGGCAGCGGTGGTGGAAGACACCGCGGTCAACACGACAAGCAACCTGAGAAGCGTGCCGGTCACACCGACGCAAGGCCAGCCGCTCAGCGCGACGCTTTCGCCGATCACCGATCCAAACAGCGTGACCGCCGCCAACCCGACCGGCTTGATTGACCCGGTGAGCATTTCCAGGGTGTGGCAGTCCTCCACCAATGGCGGCGCAACCTGGATCGACATCGTCACCGCCAACACCTTCACCCCCGGTGCGGTGGAAGTCGGCGCATTGCTGCGGGTTGACGCGCGCTTCATCGATGGCTCCGGCTTCCTCGAGTCGATCACTTCGGAAGCGACCCTGGTCGTGGGTTCCACGGTCACGGTGGCCGCTTTCCCGGTCGCACCCGCCAACCTCAACGCCGGCGACGACGTTGTCACGGGCGACGCGAACGCGAACACGCTGCGCGGCGGCGACGGCTTCGACATCCTGAACGGCTTGGGTGGCGCGGACGTTCTGGACGGTGGCACCGGCAACGACGTGCTGAACGGCGGCACCGGCAACGACAGCCTCGACGGCGGCCTTGGCGCCGACACGATGGCGGGAGGCGCCGGCAACGATAGCTTCAACGTCGACGACGCAGGCGACGTGGTCGTCGAAGCGGCCGGAAACGGCGCGGATACGGTCCGCACCTCGCTCGCCAGCTACGCGCTGAACGACGCCGCCGGCGTGGGCGTGGACAACCTGAGCTACACCGACGCCACCTTCGCCGCCCCCGGCGCAGGCAACTTCGTCGGCACGGGCAACGGGATCGCCAACATCATCACTGGCGGCACCGGTGCCGACACGCTGAGTGGTTTGGGAGGCAATGACACGCTTAACGGCGGCGTGGGTGCCGACGCGATGAACGGCGGTGACGGCAACGACACCTTCGTTGTCGACAACGCGGGAGACGTGGTAACGGAAGGTGCCGGCGGCGCGAGCGGCACCGACATCGTTCAGACCACGCTCAACGCCTACACCTTGACCGCGAACGTGGAGAACCTGACCTTTGTCGGAGGTACCGCCGGCGCGCTATTTACCGGCAACGGAAACGCGCTGAACAACGTCCTCATCGGCGGCGTAGAGGACGATGACTTCACGGGTGGCGCCGGAGTCGACACGATGACCGGCGGCGGCGGGAACGACTTCTTCATCTTCGACGATGGCCATGCGGGAGTCGGCGCAGCGCGGGACATCATCACCGACTTCCTGGGTGGTACGGGAGCTCAGTCGGACGACCTTCGTCTGGGCTTGGTCGACGCGAACTCCGGTGCAGCCGGCGATCAGGCGTTCACTTTCATCGGAACAGCGGCTTTCAGCGCCGTGGGACAGCTCCGGGCCGTGTTGTTCGACTCAGATGGAAATGGCTCGTTGGAGTCGACGCTGGTCCAGGGCAACATGACCGGTACGACCGGAGCCGAGATGGAGATCTTGTTGCTGAACTACACCACTCCGACTCTGCTGGGTACAGACTTCCAGCTCTGAGCGAGGCGCCTGTCCTCAGCCCCCTCCCTGCGAGGGGAACCTTTGCAACCCCGCCCTCACCGGCGGGATTTTTCTTTGTCGGTCGAAACTGACTCAGCGCTGGAGATTCGCCGCTTCGGCAATCGCCGCAGCCATGCGCGTCGCTGCGCCGCGATGGGCGGCGGCGAATTCGTTCGCTCGCCTGCTGCAATCGGCTTGCCCGAAGCCCCCGGCAAGCCGCACCGCGTTGGCCACCCCTTCAACGATGCTCTCGACACGAATTGCCGCACCGGCCTGCAGCGCGAGTTCCGAAGCATGCGCAAAGTTGAACGTGTGCGGCCCCATCACGAC
>JANOLA010000113.1:0-3190 GCA_031419535.1 Burkholderiales bacterium
CACCTGTTCGTCGTAAAAATACAGGCCCGTGACCGCGTAGTTGCTCTTCGGTGCGGCAGGTTGTTCTTCGATGCTGAGCGCGCGCTTGGCTTCGTCGAACGCCACCACGCCGTAGCGCTGCGGGTCGGTCACGTGGTAGGCGAACACCGAGGCGCCGGCGGGCCTTTGCGCTGCGGTGTGCAATAGCCCCTGAAGGTCGTGGCCGTAGAAGATGTTGTCGCCCAGCACCAGCGCGCTCGGCTTGTCCGCGACGAACGTCTTGCCCAGAATGAAGGCCTGCGCCAGCCCGTCCGGACTCGGCTGCACGCAGTAGCTGAGGTTCACACCCCATTGTTCGCCGCTGCCCAGCAGCGCCTCGAAGCGCGGTGTGTCCTGCGGCGTGCTGATGACGAGGATGTCGCGCACTTCCGCGAGCATCAGCGTGCTCAACGGGTAATACACCATCGGCTTGTCGTACACCGGCAGCAACTGCTTGCTCATCGCCAGCGTGGCCGGGTGCAGGCGCGTGCCGGAGCCTCCGGCGAGGATGATGCCTTTGCGCTGCATGTCAGGTCGTTGCTGGTGCTACCGAATTTGGCAGATACAGAGTGGTTCTCTTGCCCTACCACGAGGCCTTCACGCCGAAGGCTTGATGATTTTGCGCTTGCCGTCCATCGCGACGACCCAGACCTCCAGCGCGCCGGCTTCGAGATACAGGCCCGCTTTCATGTGCATTTCAGCCCAGGTGTTCGCCGGGGACATGATCTCGACGCAGATCTCGGGCGCCGATGGGAACGGTGTCGCGAGAGCAAACTCCTTCAGCCGCTTGTTCGAAACCCAGGCCACATCGGCGACGCGCACGCCGTCGGTGGTCTGGATGCTGCACTCGACCAGCACCTTGCCGCCGCGGCGCTTGCGCAGCTCGGTGGCGAGTTCGACCTGAGCGATTCCGTGCTGATTGCTGGCCGGGCTCATTTCGATCTTGCCCCATTTGTTCAGCTCGATCTTGAACGGAAGGTTCTGCAGAAACGGATTGCGAAGAACGTCACTCCATTGCATGTTCATGTCTCCGATGCTCCGAGGCGGGCACAGGCCTGCTCATCTGGACTCGACCACTTCAGCGAGCATTCGCTCTACCCCGACTTCCCAGCGCGGCAGCGTCAGCCCGAAGGCAACTTTGAGCATGCTCGTGTCCATGCGCGAATTGTGCGGCCGTTTCGCCGCTGTAGCGAATGCACTCGAAGGTACGGCTTCGATGGCGTCGGGTGCGACCCGGACGCTATGGCCCGCACTCCGCGCAAACTCGATCACGCGGCGGGCATAGCCATGCCAGCTCGTTTCGCCCGAAGCCGTGACGTGGTAGGTGCCGCTGAGGCCGGGGTTGCCGACCGCCGCGCGCAGCGCGTGTGCCGTCACGTCGGCGAGCAGGTCGGCACCGGTGGGCGCGCCGACTTGATCGTCGATCACTTTCAGATGATCGCGCTCTTGCGCCAACCGAAGCATCGTCTTCGCGAAGTTGTTCCCACGCGCCGCGTAGACCCAACTGGTGCGCAGGATCAGGTGGTGGCAGCCGCTGGCGCGGATCGCGCGTTCGCCCTCTAACTTGGTGCTGCCGTAGACGTTGAGCGGGCCCGTGGCGTCGTCTTCGCGCCAGGGCCGTGTGCCGCTGCCGTCGAACACATAGTCGGTGCTGTAGTGCACGAGCCAGGCGCCGCACGCCGCGGCTTCGCGCGCCAGCACAGAAGGGGCTGTGGCATTGATAGCCAAGGCGAGTTCCGGTTCGCTTTCGGCCTTGTCGACCGCCGTGTGCGCCGCGGCATTGACGATGACATCAGGCGCCACCTTGCGCACAGTGACGGCAAGTTGCTGCGGCAGAGTGAAATCGCCGCGCAGATCGGCCGAACCACGGGCATCGAGCGCCACCACTTCGCCCAGAGGGGCCAGCGCGCGCTGCAGTTCCCAGCCGACCTGGCCGTTCTTGCCGAACAGCAAGATCTTCATGATAGGCAATGCTTCTCTGCGCGCCGCGTCGGGCAAGTGGGCTCAACGGCCGATCGCGAAGTACTCGAAGCCCAGCGCGCGCAGCATTTTCGGCTCGTACAGATTGCGCCCGTCGAAGATCACCGGCTGCTTCAGCGCGCCGCGGATTGCCTCGAAGTCCGGGCTGCGGAACTCTTTCCATTCGGTGGCGATCAGCAGCGCGTCGGCGCCTTCGAGCGCGGCCATTGCCGCGCTGGGATAGGAGAGCCCCTGAGCGCCGGCGAACACGCGTCGCGCCTCGTCCATCGCGGCGGGGTCGTAGGCGGCTACGGTGGCTCCGGCGTCGAGCAATGCTTTCACAATGGCGCGGCTCGGCGCTTCGCGCATGTCGTCGGTGTTGGGTTTGAACGCCAAACCCCAGAGCGCGAAATGGCGGCCCTTCAAATCGTCGCCAAAACGCCTGCGAACCTTGTTGGGCAGAACGAGTTTTTGCGCATCGTTCGCCGCTTCTACGGCGGCAAGTACCTGCAACGTGGTATCGGCGTCTTGGCTCGCTGTGCGCAGCAAGGCCTGCACGTCTTTCGGGAAGCACGATCCGCCGTAACCCGCGCCAGAATAGAGAAAGTGATAGCCGATGCGCGGGTCCGCGCCAATGCCTTGGCGCACCATTTCGATGTCGGCGCCTAGCTTTTCCGCGAGATTCGCCATCTCGTTCATGAAGCTGATTCGCGTGGCGAGCATCGCGTTCGCGGCGTACTTGGTGAGCTCGGCGCTGCGCTGGTTCATCACGACGAGGCGGTCGCGATTGCGGTTGAACGGCGCGTACAGCGCGCGCATGTAGTTGATGGCCTGGTCGTCGTCGTCATCGGCGCCGACGACCACCCGGTCCGGCCGCATGAAATCTTCGACCGCCGCGCCTTCTTTCAGGAATTCCGGGTTCGACACGACGCTGTACGGAACCTTCACGCCACGTTGAGCAAGGGCCTCAGCGACGGCCGCCTTGACTTTGTCGGCAGTACCCACTGGCACCGTGCTCTTGTCGACGACGAGCTTGTAGTCGGTCATGTGCGCGCCGATGTTGCGCGCGGCCGCCAGCACGTACTGCAAGTCGGCCGAGCCGTCTTCATCGGGCGGCGTGCCCACAGCGATGAACTGGACCGTGCCGAAGTGCACCGCGGGCTCGATCTCGGTGGTGAAGTGCAGGCGCCCGGCGGCGACATTGCGCTGCACC
>JANOLA010000114.1:0-16809 GCA_031419535.1 Burkholderiales bacterium
GAATGCGCGATCGCATTCGTGACGAGTTCGCGCAGCACCCGGGTCAGCGCCGACCACTGCACCATGCTCAGCAGCAGGTCTTCGTCGAACTCGAACGACCACGCGAGGTCGACGTTGGCGGCGGTCAAGCGGTGCGTCAGGTCGGCTTTCCATTCCCCTGCGGCGTGCGACAGGCGGTGGCTCGAGGCAGCGAGGCCGCGCGTCAAGGTCTTCAAGTCTTGCAGCGTGTGGCGCGCATAGTCTTCCATCTCAGGCGTCTGCGCCTTGTAGATCAGCGTGAGCAGCCGGGCGCCGATGTCGTCGTGCAGGTCCTGGGCGATGCGCTGGCGTTCTTCGGTGCGGCCGTGCTCAACGGCCCTGTCGTATGCGACGGCACGCTCGAGTTGCTCGACGATGCGGTCCGCCAGGCGCATGTCTTCCGAGGTGAACGATCGGTTTCCGTGATGTGCGAATCGCAGCACGACGGCGCCGTCATAGCCCTGGCCATTGGCGGCGACGCCGGGGACGGGCACGAGCATCGTCGAGCCGTCGTCGGTGACGCGGGTGTGTGAGGCAGGGTCCTGAACGATTTCAATCTGCACCGGGTCGAACAGCTCCTTCAGCAGTTCGGCCAGCAGCTTCGACGTGCGCTGCGGATGCGACTCGACGTCGCGCGCAATCCGGTACAGGCGCTCGAACATGCGCTCCGTGGGGATCGCGCTCGCGCCGAGCGCTCGAGCCAGCAGCCATTGCCGAATGGCCGCGTAAACACCCGTCGCACTCGTCAACGACACCGCCGCGGCCCACCACACGTTCAGCGACACGACGTTGGCGAGCAACAGAGCGAACAGCACCGCGAAGCTACTGACGGCGAAGAACAGCCCGACCTCGCGCCTGACTTGCGGGCTGCGCGCGGAGTCGACCCCCGAAGGGCGCATTCCGGTGGAAGCTCTTTCGCTCAGACGAGGCCCGAGCGGCTCGCCAAGACCGCCGCCTCAGCCCGGCTCGACACGTTGAGCTTTTTGTAGATGGACTTGATGTGGTCGTTCACCGTGAACCACTTGATGCCCATCAGGCTCGCGATCTCCTTGATCGTGAAACCCTTGCTCAGGTAGGTGAGGACTTCGCTTTCGCGGGGCGTCAGCTTGTCGTGCTCCGGCGCGGCAGCGGGCGGCGCCGCAGTGGGCGCGGGCGCGGCGCCCCAGGGCGGACGGCTGCTTTGAAAACCTGTGTAGGCTGGCACCGGTGCGCCCTCTCCAGCGGCCGCGGTCACGGAACCGAGGCGAAAGTGGGCCAGCAGGCGCCGCGCGATCGCCGGCGACAGCGGTGGCTGGCCGCGCACGATTTTCTGCAACTCCTCGACCAAAACCTCGAACCGGTCTTCTTTCAGCAAGTAGCCATCGGCACCGCATTGCAGCGCCGGAAACAAGTGGTCGTCGTCGGAGTAGAGCGTGGTGACGATCTTGGTCGCCGGATACCTGGCCAGTTCAGTGAGCAGTTCCAGGCCGGTGCCGTCGGGCAACTCGAGGTCGACGAGGATCAGGCGAAAAATCTCAGCTGCATCGGACGAAGGCGGTGCGGCACCGAGCTGGCGGCGCGCGGTTTCAAGATCGCCGGCCTCGGTGATCGCGATCGTGTCGCTGAAACTCTCCCGGACGACGCGTCCCAAAAAGCTGCGTGCGACCGGGTTGTCTTCCAGGATCAGGACCTTGATGGCCATTCGGGTTCCAAGCACCAGTGCTGGTGTGCGGCATGGTATCCCAGCAGCAGCGTCAGAGCCCACCTGTGATCAGGGGGATAAGTCGTTGGTCAACACCAGTTTGCCGAGCACGGTTCGGCTGCTCATCAGCGCGTAAGCCTGCGGCAAACTTGTCATCGGCAACTTGCGGTCGATCGCGGGTTTCACTTTGCCCGCCTCGTACCACTGCGCCAATTCGATCAGACACGCCGCGTTGGCTTTCGGCTCGCGCCTCGCGAAGTCGCCCCAGAAGACCCCGACGAGCGAGGCCCCTTTGAGCAACGCGAGATTGATCGGCAGCGAGGGAATCGCGCCCTGCGCGAAGCCGACCACCAGGTAGCGGCCGCGCCAGGCGATTGAGCGAAACACCGGCTCGGCCAGATCACCGCCCACCGGGTCGTATACGACATCCGGGCCCTTGCCAGCCGTGAGCACCTTGATCTGCTCGCGCAAGTTCGCCGTGGCGTAGTTGATCGTCGCGTCAGCGCCCAGGCCCGTGCAGAACGCGCACTTCTCGTCGGTGGAAGCGGCAGCGATCACTTTCGCGCCGACCGCGTTGGCGATCTGAATCGCCGCGCTGCCCACGCCCCCCGCTGCACCGAGCACCAAGACAGTCTCGCCGGCCTTGAGCGCGGCGCGATCCAGCAGCGCATGGTGCGTGGTTGCGTAGGTGAGCACGAAGGCGGCGGCATCGTCCAGCGCGAAACTTTGCGGCAGCGGCATTGCCAACTTGGCGTCGACGCAGACATGGGTTGCAAAGCCGCCGGTGCCGCCGCACGCGGCGATCCTGTCGCCGATTTTGAGCTGATCGACGCCACTGCCTACGGCGTCAATCCAACCGGCGTATTCCGAGCCTGGGACGAAGGGCAGGGCCGGCTTCATCTGGTACTTGTTCTGGACGATCAGGAGGTCCGGAAAGTTCAGGCTTGCCGCCGCGATCTTCACCCGCACTTCGCCGGGCTTCGGCTCGGGGTCGGGCAGCGACATCCATTTCACCGAATCGACGCCCGTGGGGTTCTCGCAAATCCATGCATGCATGCTGCTCACTCCTGAGTTCGCTTGTGAATCGGCCCGCATGATACCCAGCAGGATTCAGCGAACGGTTCGAGCGAAGGAGCGAGCGAAAGGACGAACTTTCGAACGAGTGTCGAACGACCAGCGACGGCGGCAAGGAGCAGGCAATGTGTCCCTACAATCGAAGCATGCGGATTTTGATTTCGAACGACGACGGGTACTTGGCCCCTGGACTGAACGCGTTGGTGCGTGCCTGCGAAGGTTTGGGTGAGCTCGATATCGTCGCGCCGGAACAGAATGCGAGCGGTACGTCGAATTCGTTGACGCTGAGCCGCCCGCTGTCGGTGTTCACCGCGAGCAACGGCTACCGATACGTGAACGGAACGCCGTCGGACTGCGTTCACCTCGCGCTCACCGGCATCCTTGGGCACCGGCCCGACCTCGTCGTTTCGGGCATCAACAACGGCGCGAACATGGGCGACGACACCGTCTACTCGGGCACCGTGGCCGCGGCGATGGAAGGTTATCTGTTCGGCATCCCGTCGATCGCATTCTCATTGGTGAACAAGGGCTGGGGCGAACTCGAGGCCACGGTGCCGGCGATGCGCGCGTTGATCATGCACGTGCTGCGCGATCCGCCGCAAGCCGGGCCCTGGCTGCTCAACGTGAATATTCCGAATCACGCGCAAGCGCACCGGCTGGATCGAGCCGTGACGCGGCTCGGCCGACGCCATGCGAGTGAACCGCTGATCCAGCAGGACAGCCCGCGCGGCGAGGCGCTCTACTGGATCGGCCCGGCCGGCGATGTGCGCGAGGCCGGCCCGGGAACCGACTTTCACGCCACCTCGAACGGCCAGATTTCGATCACGCCTCTTCAGGTGGACCTGACGGAGCATGCGGCCCTGCCGCGCTGGCGCGAGTGGCTGGATCGATGAGCCTGACAGCGCCCCGCGCCGCGCGGTTTCCGCTGCGCCTGAATCAAGTTTCGCGGTCCCACGGTAAGGGGATCGAGCAGGCTGGATCGCCTGCTGCGGCGGCGGGTCTGGGGCTGGACTCTGACAACATCCGCCTTCGCATGGTGCAGCGCTTGCAGGATGCGGGCGTGAGGCACCGCGCGGTTCTGGATGCGATGGCCAGCATTCGCCGCCACGATTTCCTGGACCCGGCGCTGGCCGCCCAAGCGTACGAAGACACGAGTTTGCCGATCGGGCATGGGCAGACGATTTCCAAGCCGTCAGTCGTGGCGCGCATGCTCGAGTTGCTGTTCGCGGGGGCAGGGGCCGGCACGGGGCGGAGCTTGGGCCGGGTGCTGGAAATCGGCACAGGCTGCGGTTACCAGGCAGCGCTGCTGTCTGCGTTGGCGACGAGCGTCGTCTCCGTGGAGCGCATCAAGGCGCTGCACGACCGGGCGGCGCAATTGCTCGTGCGGGTTCGGCGCGACAACGTTCGCCTCGTGTTCGGTGACGGCATGCTCGGCCACCCGCCCAATGCGCTGTACGACAGCATCATTGCCGCGGCAGGCGGCGAACATGTTCCGCAGGCCTGGTTGGAGCAGCTCGCACCCAACGGTCGCCTGGTGTTTCCGTCTCGGCAGCACGGCAGCGACACCCAGGTGCTGGTGGTGATCGATCGCAATGCGCATGGCGTCGTCAAGACCCTGCACGAAGCAGTCAACTTCGTCCCCCTAAAATCGGGAGTGATCGGTTAATGCGGTGCGTTCAAGTCATGAGAGCGGGATATCGGAAAGCGATGAATCGGTTCGTGCCACTCGTGCTCGTGTGCGTGGTCTACGGTTGCGCCACGCCGAGGACTCCCGCGCCAGTGGAAGACCGCAACGTCTCGAATCGGCAAACCGCACCCACCCCCGCGCCGCAGCCCGCAGTGGCGGCGCCCGAGTTGGCGAGGCCGGCCGGCGCCGAAAACGCCGGCAAGCCTGGCTTCTACGCGGTGAAACCAGGCGACACGATGATTCGCATCGGGCTGGAGACGGGCCAGAACTGGAAAGACCTCGTCAAGTGGAACAACCTGGACAACCCGAACGTCATCGAGGTCGGCCAGGTTCTTCGCGTCGTCCCACCCGGCACTGAAGGCGTTTCAACGCGGCCGATCGCACCGCCGAAAGTGGAAACGCGACCACTCGACAGCCGCGCTGGCGCGGCAAGCGCGGCCGCCACGGCGCCTGCGGCTGCTTCGTCGAGCCCAGCCGCGCCATCGACGCCCGCAGTGACAGTTACGCCGCGTGAAGCCGACGACGACGTTAACTGGCTGTGGCCCGCGGGCGGCGCCTTGCTGTCGTCGTTCGAAGAGGGCAAGGTCAAGGGATTGACGATTGGCGGCAAGGCCGGTGACCCGGTCGTTGCCGCCGCCGAGGGCAGGGTGGTCTATGCCGGCTCGGGATTGCGCGGCTATGGCAATCTGGTGATCTTGAAGCACAACAACACCTACCTCACCGCTTACGCGCACAACCAGTTGTTGATCGTCAAGGAAGATCAGAACGTGCGGCGTGGCCAGAAGATCGCCGAGATGGGCTCGAGTGACGCCGACCGAGTGCAGCTCCACTTCGAGATCCGCAAACAGGGCAAACCGATCGACCCGGCCAAGCTGCTGCCTGCGCGTTGACCTCGAACCGCCGCGATTCAGGCTGGGGCAGGAAGTGCGCATCGGCTCTGAAGGAGGTGGGCGAAGCATGACCCGCGATGAATTTTGCTTCCTCGAGCGAATTCGGGTTCGCTGGGCTGAGATCGATGCACACCAGATCGTCTTCAACGCGCACTACCTGACGTACTTCGACACCGTGATTGCCGGCTATTGGCGGCGCATGGCGCTGCCGTACCACGAGACGATGCGGGCACTCGAAGGCGATTTGTATGTGCGCAAGGCGACGCTCGAGTACCGCTGCTCGGCGCGGTATGACGACATCCTCGACGTCGGCGTGCGCTGCCAGCGCATCGAAAACACTTCGATCGAGTTCGAGTGCTCTGTGTTCAAACAGACGAGCTTGCTCGTGTCCGGCGCGCTGATCTATGTGTTTGCCGATCCCGCGACGCAGTCGCCCCGGCCGGTGCCCCCTGTGCTGCGCGAGTGGCTGGAGGCGTTCGAAGCCGGCAAGCCGATGCTGAAACTGGAACTCGGCGATTGGTTGGCACTGCAAGCCGACGCGCGACGCATTCGCAGCCAGGTGTTCATCGAAGAACAGCGCGTGCCCGAAGCGATGGAATGGGTCGCCATTGATTCAGATGCGGTGCACGCCGTGGCCTACAACGCGAGGGACACGCCACTCGGGACGGGCCGCGGTTTTTTCGACCGCAGCGGTGCCTACCGGATCGGACGAATGTCGGTGATTGCGTCGATGCGAGGCACCGGCGTTGGCCGAGCCATTCTCGACAGCCTGATCGACGCCGGGCGTGCGCGCGGCGCGACTCGGGTCGGACTCAGCGCGCAGACGAGTGTGATCCCGTTTTACGTGCGAGCCGGGTTTGCCGTGCAGGGCGAGGTCTACGACGACGCTTCGATTCCGCACATTGAAATGACGCGGTCGATCGCGCCGTAGCGCCAGCGGCCTTAAGTCGGCCTCAAATCACTTCGGCGAGCTCGGCCACTGCCGCGTGTTCGATCGCCGGCGTCGGCGACTGACTCGTGTGGCGCGGTGGCCAGCGGCGAATCGTCGAGCGCAGCAAGCTTGTTTCGCCCTCGACGAGGCCGAAGCTGCGCTCCAGTACATGCGTGACCAGGTAGCGGTTAACGCGTTCCGTGATGATCAGCGTGGAACACCGCGTTCCATACGCTTCGCCGGGGATTCGAACGAATGCCGACGAAAGCTTTCGCTCGCGGTCGCGCGCGACACCGGTGCGTGGAAGCTTTTCGTCTTGCGCGGGCGTCCGATCCGACAGCGCGTCGAACAATTCAGCGACAAGCGTGTCGACATCAACCGCGTGTTCGACGCTGTGCAGCACCTTGCTTTTCAGCGAGACGACCTTGGGCCAAGGCGAGTCGATGTCGGCGCCGGACAGCCCATAGACGCCGCGCTCGAGCCGACGCGGATAGACACCGCTGTTGGTCATCCAGAAGCATTCGCCCATGCGGAAGTCCGCGGCGATGAGGTTGAAGCCGTTGTAGCCGGCGACCGCCGTTCGCATCCAGAACTTGTCAACGGCGTCTCGTGCCGACAGCCAATTCGGCACGATCTCACCGCGCGAAGGTGCGTCTTCGAAAGTGGGTCGCGAGTCGCGCAAGGTCGTCAGCAAACCGAGGCGGCCTTCGGCCGTCAACCCCAACCAGGTGCCACCGCTGCGCAGGTCGCGCCCACCCAGGACGGAGGGTCCGCCGCCGTGCGGGGCCCACCATGACAGCGGGGCGGTTGGGCGTTCGAAGGACTCGTCGCGGTTTGCCGCCACCACCAACGGGAACCTGCGGTTCTTGTCCAGGGCAAGGGCTACGAGAGACATTCAGCATTCACCTCGCCGGTGCTCCAGGTCGCGGGATTTCAGTCGGAATCACGACGCGCAACATCTGCCCGAGATACTAGTTCACGGCGGCGCGAACCGGTCCGTGAGCACGTTCCAATGGCGAATGGGGCGTGAACTGTTCCCGCCTCGGATGCCCTATCGAGCCGGCGCTTCGCAGCGCGCCGCCGCGCCGTGCCGGGCCTCAGGCCACTTCGCTGGAGGGCAGGGGAACGTCGTAGGGGAGGTCTCGACGCTGCAGCAGCGGGCCCTCGGCGCTGCCCAAGTGCAAGCTGCCTCGCTGCATTTCGCTCAGCTTCAACTGGATCAGCGCGGAACTTCCAGGAAGGCCCGGCTGAGGCGCCGCATTGGCAACCACACCTGCTGGCTGACCGGGGTCCGCACTGCTGAACACCTCTTGCCCCGCGCTGGCCTGCGCCGCGCAGTCGAACAGGAACATGCGCCGCTTCAGCGTGCCGCGATATTGGCTGCGAGCCACGACTTCCTGGCCCGGGTAGCAGCCCTTCGCGAAGTCCACGCCTCCGAGCAGCTCAAAATTGACCATTTGCGGAACGAACAGATCGACCGTCTTGGCTTCGACAATCGGCAAGCCGCTCGTGACCTGCAGCCAGCGCCACTTCTCCGGGGAAACCAAGGGCAGGTCGCGCGCCAGGGCCGTGCTGTCCGCATCTGGAATCCACAGGCCCAGCGGCCTTCGTCCCGCGGCGTCTGGGAGTCTGATCGCGGTGCCACCGTCCCACTCGCGGCGCTCCCACACGGCAAGGCTCTGAAGCGCCGGTTGCGTGAGTGTTCCGGCCAGACCGAACACCGGCATCTGTGTCGACGCATCGATCAATCGGCATTTCATTCGCAGAACGAACATCGACAAGCGCTTCAGCGTTGCGGCCAGCAGGTCGGCCGCGCAGGCGAGCACGATGTCGTTTTCGCCTTGTTTCCAGCCGATGAAACTGGCCTGGAGTCGGCCCTTCGCCGAACAAAAACCCGCGAGGCGCGCTCGATCGCTGGGCAGTCCGACGAAGCTGCTCGTCAGTTGGGACTGCAGGAACGCATCCGCCTGTTCGCCGGAAACGCGGATGCAAGCAAGGTATCCAAGTCGTGCAACGCCGTTCAATGTCAGTTCGCTGTTCATGCCGCGATTATCATTGGCCCCGATGAGCGATGCTGTGAATGAGGTTGTCGTACAGCTGCGCGGCACGGCCGCGTTCCACGCATGAAGTTGTTTCGCATCGCTTTGTTGCTGACCCTTCCGGTCTTGGCGGCAGCGGCTGGCGCGGCATGGTGGCTGCACACGCCGCTCAGCCTGAAGTCCGACAAAGTTCAGATCGTCGTCGCGCCCGGCGCCAGTGCGCGTGACGTCGCTCACGCCGCGTCTGCCGGTGGGGTTGAAGCGCCGCCGCTGTTGCTGTCGCAGTGGTTTCGCTGGTCGGGGCAAGAGCGCAAGATTCGACCGGGGCGCTACGAGATCGACCGCACGTTCACGCCCACCATGTTGCTGACGGCATTGCTTCGCGGCGAACAGACTTTGGCCAGCATCAAGTTGCTCGAAGGCTGGACGTTCCACCGGTTTCGCGCCGAGCTCGCAATGGCGGAAGGCCTCAATCCGAGCACGGCGATGATGCGCGACGAAGAGATCATGGAGCGGCTTGGCGCAGCCGGCCTGGCCCCCGAAGGCCGGTTCTTCCCCGACACTTATTCCTATGGGCCTGGAACGAAGGATTTTGCGGTCCTCGAGCAGGCCTTTCGGGCCATGCAATCACGCCTGGAATCGGCGTGGAGCGCGCGCTCGCCCGACACACCGTTGCGCACCGCGGACGAGGCCCTGATCCTTGCCTCGATCATTGAGAAAGAGACGGGGACAGCCGCGGACCGCGGCCTGGTTGGCGGCGTGTTTGTAAATCGGCTGCGCGCGGGAATGCTGCTGCAGACCGACCCGACCGTGATCTACGGCTTGGGCAATCGTTTCGACGGCAACCTGCGCAAGCGCGATCTTCTTGCCGACACACCGTACAACACCTATACCCGGGCTGGTCTGCCGCCGACGCCGATTTCGATGCCGGGGAACGACTCGCTGCTCGCGGCCGTTCGGCCCGGGCAGACCCGGGCGCTGTACTTCGTCGCCCGGGGTGACGGCTCGAGCCAGTTCAGCGAGACGCTGGCCGAGCACAATCGCGCCGTGGACAAGTATCAGCGGCGCAAATAGCAAGCCATGCGAGGGCGCTTCATCACGTTCGAAGGCATTGACGGGGCCGGCAAGTCCACGCACCTCGCGGCTCTGGCCGAGCGCCTGCGCGGCTTGGGCCACGATGTCGTGTGCACGCGCGAACCCGGCGGCACGCCGCTCGCTGAGCAACTGCGCTCTCTGTTCTTGCGCGAACCGATGGATCCCCTCACCGAAACCTTGTTGGTATTTGCCGCCAGGCGCGACCACTTGCGATGTGTCATCTTGCCCGCGATCGAGCGAGGCGCCACCGTCCTGTGCGACCGATTCACTGACGCGACTTTTGCGTATCAAGGGGCCGGGCGCGGCTTCAGCCTCGATATCCTCACCCAACTCGAAGCTTGGGTGCAGACAGGCTTGCAGCCGGACCTCACATTCTGGTTCGACCTCGCTCCGGGCGTCGCCGCGAAACGCCGCGCCGCGGCACGCGATGCCGACCGCATGGAACAACTCGACCATGCCTTCTTCGCGCGAGTTCGCAGCGGCTATCAACGACGAGCCGAGGCTCAGCCGTTGCGTGTGATTCGCATCGACGCGGAGCAAGACGTCGACGCGGTGGGCCGGGACATCGTCTCGGCGATGGAGAGTCGACCGTGGTGAACCAAGGAGAAAACGCGCTCTTTCCCTGGCTGGAGTCGACCTTGCTCGGTGCGCTGCGCCTGCAAGCCGCGAACGCGCTGTTGCTCCACGGCCCCGAGGGGAACGGCCAGTTCGAGTTGGCGCTGGCGCTTGCACGGTCATTCATCTGCGAGGCCCGCCCGAGCACGGCGCGGGTGAAGCCCTCATGCGGAGCCTGTGCGGGCTGCCACCTGTTCGCGTCGGCGACCCATCCCGACGTGATGATTCTCGTACCGGAAGCGCTGCGCGAGGTGCTCGGACTGCCGGAAGCGTCGGGAATCGACGACGGTGGCGCGAGCAGCGCTGGCGGGGGGAAGGCAAAGCCAAGCAAGGAAATCAAGGTTGACGACATCCGCGCGGCGATCGGGATCGCGCAATCGACCAGTGCTCGCGGCTTCGGCAAGGTGGTGCTCATCCACCCCGCGGAGAGCATGAATGTGATCGCGGCAAACGCATTGCTCAAGACCCTTGAAGAACCTGCGGGGCAGACCCGCTACATCCTGAGCAGCAACGCCGCCGAGGTCTTGATGCCCACCGTGCGCAGCCGATGCCTGAGCCTGCCGGTTGGCCTGCCTTCAGAAGCCGACGCCATCGCCTGGCTCGAGGCCATTGGGGTGCATGAGCCTCGGGTCATGCTCGGTGCCACCGGCGGGCGGCCGATCGAAGCCTTGCAATGGGTGCGATCGGGAGTCGACTCCGAGGCTTGGTTGAATCTTCCAAGACTGATCGCGCAGGGGAAGGTCGATCATTTTGCTGATTGGCCGTTGAGCCGCTTGATCCAGACATTGCAAAAGCTCTGCCATGACTGGCTGTGCCTGGCCGTCGGTGCAGCGCCTCGATACTTTCCGAAGCAGTCGCTCGGCGATCCTGCAAGCGTCGCCAGGCTCTTGGAGTGGGCGGCTCAGCTGCGCGAACACGCGCGCCAAGCCGACCACCCGTGGCAAGCGGCACTCAAGATCGACGCGCTGATGCAAGGCGGGCGACTCGCAAATCCCGAATCCGACACGGACAGCGCTCGTCAATCGCGTCGCCCGCCCGATCGTGCTTCGATACACTCCAGCCCATGAGCGATAGCACCGGCCGCACCATTTCTCCCGGGCTCCCGGCAACGCCCACCGGAGCGCGCCCGAGCGTCATCCAGTTGGTGTTTCGAGAGAAGGCCGCGCTGTACGCCGCGTACATGCCCTTGTTTTCAGACGGTGGCTTGTTCGTGCCGACGACCCGCGAGTACCGACTGGGCGAGGACATCTACCTGCTCTTGTCGCTGCCGGACGACCCGCAGCGCTACCCGGTGGCCGGCAAGGTCGGCTGGGTGACTCCGGCGAATGCCTCCGGCGGCCGGACCCAGGGCGTCGGGGTTCGATTCCCGACCGACGAAAAAACCCGCGTGCTGCGGATCAAGATCGAAGAAATCCTCGGCACGTCGATTTCTTCCGCGAAGCCGACGCAGACCATCTGATCCTGGCAGGATCGGCTGCGGCCCCGCCCCAGCGCCCATGTTCGTCGATTCGCACTGTCACCTGAGTTTTCCGCAACTGCGGGACAAGCTGACCGAAATTCGCGCCGCGATGCTCGCGGCAAGGGTGGATCGCGCGCTTTGCATCTGCACGACGTTGGAAGAATTCGACGACGTGCACGCGCTTGCGATGGCGCACGACAATTTCTGGTGCACGGCTGGCGTCCATCCGGACAATGAAGGCGTTCAAGAGCCTCGCGTCGAAGATCTGACGGACCTCGCGGCGAGGCCGCGGGTGGTCGCCATCGGCGAGACGGGGCTCGACTACTTTCGCCTCAACGGGCGAAGCCATGCCGACATGGAATGGCAACGCGAGCGCTTCCGACGCCACATTCACGCCGCGATTCAATGCGGCCTGCCGCTCGTCGTTCACACTCGGGAATCCGCGCGCGACACGCTGGACATCCTGCGCCAGGAGGGCGCTGCGCGATCGACGGGGGTGTTCCATTGCTTCACCGAAAACGTGGATGTGGCGCGTGAGGCCTTGGACCTGGGCTTCTACATCTCGTTTTCCGGCATATTGACGTTCAGGAACGCTGGCCAGATCAAGGAAGTGGCACGCTACGTTCCGTTGGAGCGCTGCCTGATCGAGACCGACAGCCCCTACCTGGCGCCCGCGCCGCACCGCGGCAAGGCCAACAATCCGTCCTACGTCGTACACGTCGCGAAGGAACTGGCTGGGCTGAAGCAATTGCCTCTGGAGGTCATTGCGCAGGCGACGAGCGAGAACTTCGAGCGCCTCTTTCCGAGGATTTTCCGCGCCTGGGATGAAAATTAATGTGATGCATTAAAAGAAGCATACATGTCATTGATAATGCAGAATAAAAGAGATTAATACACTTGGTTGAATAGCCCAAACTTCTGCCTTGTTCGTGCATCCGTTCACATGCTGCTGTCGGGCAACTTCTTACCCGCGCAATAGCGACCGGCCCACTGATACGGGGTCCGGCTCCGCCCTACAGTCGGCGCCAGTGAGTTGCTAACCAACAGGGAGCCCAGCCATGGAACAACAACAGATCATCGCAAACCCTTTCGCGCTTCTCTTGAACCCGGAGGCCGTGCACGCCGCCCTGCAGCAGTCAGCCGCGCTGAATCGGCTGCGCAGCCGGGTCTGGCGTCCGCTGGATCGATCTTCCGGGCCACTTGTCGCTGAGGAAGTGGCAAACGGCTCTGAGGCCGATGATCAGTCGGTATCGAGTGCGCCTTTGGGCGACGACTGACAGGCTTCGGAAGCGCCGGAGGGCGGTAACGGCGGTTTCGTTGCCGACACACTAATAGACCACAATCTGTATTATGTTTACTCAATAGTAAACGACTCAGAACCCAAAGTCATCCCCGGCACTCCAGACTTCGCCGACAATACGACCTCGCAAAACATTCTCGAGCTCCGACGCTGACTTGCGCAATCGATCGCAAGCACCGGGAGCCGGTGGAAACAAGTAAAGAGGTTCGTTCAATGGCAAAAAGCGAGATCAAGACAGCGATCGTGGATGGAGGCTTGCGCTACAGATCCAAGACCCCCGGGTCTCCGTTCGCGGCGGCAAGTTCATTCGGCGCCGCAACCATGTCTTGCTTCTTGTGTGGCAAACACCGCGCCCGCTCGATGCTGAAGTCGCGCAAGTTGCTCGGCAAGAACCAAGTGGTGTGCTCTCCTTCCTGCACCGCGCTCAACGAAGCCCAAGCTTAGATCGCCGCCACCTCGATCAGCCCACCGACGCGGAGAACGCTCTTGACAGAGCGCCGTCAAGGTCGGCGATCAGATCTTCAGGCGCCTCCAGTCCGATCGAGAAGCGCACCAGCATGCCCGCTCCTTTCGCCTTGCCTCGAAGGATCGCCAGGTTGTAGGGAACGACCAGGCTGAGCGGTCCCGCCCAGGAATAGCCCAGCTTGAACAGCCGAAGGCCGTTGACGAACGCGTCGACCTGATCGCTGGAGTAGCGCTCAGCAAACACCACCGAAAACAAGCCAGCAGCGGATCTGCACGCGCGCTTCCAGTGGTCGTGTCCTGGCGATCCGTCGAGTGCCGGATGCAGGACCTGCGCAATCTCAGGCCTGGCGCGCAGCCAGCGCGCCAGCTGGCGCGCCGCGGCGTCTTGCGCGGCATAGCGCAGTTCCAGCGATGGCAATGCGCGCAACACCGCCTCCGCATCGTTCGCGCCGACGCCCCAACCCATGCGCATGTGCGTGGACTTCAACCGCAGGTGCAAGTCGGGTTCGCGCGTCGTGACGGAGCCCATCAGCACATCGCCGCCACCCGACGGGTACTTCGTCAGCGCCTGCATCACCACGTCTGCACCGATCGTCGAACCGTCAACGTCGTTGACGGAGAACGCATTGAAGGCGATACCCGAGCCCCAGGTGTTGTCGATGGCGCAGGTGACGCCGCGCGACTTGGCCACCTTGAGAAGTACCGCGAGATCCGGGAACTCCATCGTCACCGAACCCGGAGCTTCGAACCAAACCAGGCGTGTCGTCGCGCCAATCATGTCGGCCAGGCTCTGCGGGACCGAAGGATCGTAGAACCGATGGGAGACACCCCACTTGGCGAGTTCACTGCGCGCGAGTTCCTTGCCAGGCCCGTACGCGTTGTCAGGGATTAGCACCTCGTCGCCGGCGCGCAACAGCGCCAGGTCGACCAGCGCAATCGCGGCCAAGCCGCTGGGAAGCAGCAGCGTCTGCAACCCACCTTCCAAAGTCGCGATGCGTTCTTCGAGCGTGAACGTGGTGGGTGTCCCGTGCAACCCGTAGGTATAGCCGGTCTTGTCTTTCCAATCGCGTTGACGCAAGGCTGCCACGTCCGGGAACAGGACGGTCGAGGCCTTGTGGACCGCGACTTGCGGCGAGGAAAACCCTTCCGGCGCTCGGTACGGGTGATGAATCAGCGTTGTGCTGAGTCGGGTGGGCGCGGCCATGAGTTGCGCATTCTTCCTTCGTGGGGACACTCGTGCCCGTGGTTCTGCAAGGGATGGGCCCGATCAGACCGGTCTGCCGATCAAGTCGTGACCCTGCGCGGAGACGATGTGCGCTTGGCAAAACGTGCCCGGTTTGAGAGTCACCGAAGCCTTTTCCGGTGGCAACAACTTGACGACACCGTCGATTTCCGGCGCGTCGGCGTAGCTCCTGCCTCGGGCCCCTTTTCGGCCGAGCGCAGGCGCGGAATCAAGCAGCACCTGCATTGTCGAACCCACGCGCTCGCGCAGTTTCGCGGCCGAGACTTCCTCGGCCACTTGCATGAATCTGGCGCGCCGGGCCTCGCGCGCGCTGATCGGCAACATTCCAGGAATGTCGTTCGCGGCTGCGCCCGACACGGCCGAATAGGCGAAACAGCCAGCGCGGTCGATCCGAGCTTCGCGAACAAATTCGAGCAGATGCTCGAACTCGAGTTCTGTCTCGCCGGGAAAGCCGGCAATGAAGGTGCTGCGCACAACGATCCGCGGACACGCGGTGCGCCAACGCTGCAGGCGTTCCAGGTTTTTTTCGCCACTGGCCGGCCGCTTCATGCGGCGCAGCACGTCGGGATGCGAATGCTGGAACGGCACGTCCAGGTACGGCAGGATCGCGCCGGACGCCATCAACGGCAGAACCTCATCGACATGCGGATAGGGGTAAACGTAGTGCAGGCGCACCCAGGCTGAATGGATTGCCGCCAGCGCGGCAAGGTTTTCGCACAGCTCGAACAACCGAGTCTTGACCGGTTTGCCCTCCCAGAACCCGGTGCGATATTTGACGTCCACGCCGTAGGCGCTCGTGTCCTGGCTGATCACGAGCAGTTCTTTCACGCCCGATTCGAACAGGCGCCGCGCCTCGCTCAGAACGTCGCCGATCGGCCTGGACACCAGATCGCCACGCATGCTCGGGATGATGCAGAAGGTGCAGCGGTGGTTGCAGCCCTCGCTGATCTTCAGGTACGCGTAGTGCTTCGGTGTCAGCTTGATGCCTTGAGGCGGCACCAGATCGACCAGCGGATCGTGCGGCTTGGGAACGTGGCGGTGCACCGCGTCCATCACCTCTTGGGTGGCATGCGGCCCGGTGACCGCCAGCACGCTCGGGTGCATTTGGCGCACCAGATTTCCACCGCCCTGCCCGGCTTTCGCGCCCAGGCAACCGGTCACGATCACCTTGCCGTTCGCGATCAGGGCCTCGCCGATCGCGTCAAGACTTTCCTTGACCGCGTCGTCGATGAAGCCGCAGGTGTTGACGATCACCAGGTCGGCATCGGTGTAGCTCTTCGACGTGCGGTACCCCTGCGCGTGAAGCTGCGTCAGGATCAGCTCGGAGTCTGTCAGCGCCTTCGGGCAGCCGAGTGAAACGAAACCGATCTTCGGGGGCAGGGAAGATGACGGCGCCGTCGATCCCTGGGTCGTCGGTTCCATCAGCGCGTGGGCGGCACGATCGCCGACATGCCCGGGAAGAGCGACGCCTGCTGCCCCAACTTTTCTTGCATCTGCAAGAACATCTGGCGCGACTGGTCGAGGTAGTTGCCCATCAAGCCTTGCACTCCCGGCGCCTGGCTGCTCAGGAAGTTGGCCCACAGGTCGGGGCTCAGCGTTGCCGGGTCGAGGACTCCCTTGGCTTGCTCGGCGAGCCTGGCTTGAATATCAGTGAACGTCTGCAGGTTCTTCTCGAGGTAGGAACCCATCATCCCTTGCATCGTATGGCCGTAGACGCGGATGATTTGCGACAGCATCTGGGTCGAGAAGATCGGCACCCCGCCGGTTTCTTCTTCGAGAATGATTTGCAGCAAGATGCTGCGCGTCAGGTCTTCACCGGTCTTGGCGTCGCGCACGACGAACGGCGCCGCGCCCAGCACCATTTGCTTCACATCCGCCAAGGTGATGTAGCTGCTGGTCTGCGTATCGTAGAGACGCCGATTCGGGTACTTCTTGAGGACCCGAACGCCTTTGTCGGGTGCGTCCCCGACGGAACCGCCATCGGCCGGCCCCTTGGCCTTCGCGGTGCGGCGAGACTGAACCATGCAACCACCTCCAGTGCGTCGCCACGCGGTGGCGCGAAAAATATTCTAGGAGCGTGGATTGTCGAGCCGCGAGGGGTTTACCCGCCGTCACGGCTTCACCCAGCCTCACTGACTTTTCCCACGGCCCCGGAAGCCGTGGTAGGCGCGATTGGACTCGAACCAACGACCCCCACCATGTCTAGGTGGTGCTCTAACCAGCTGAGCTACGCGCCTCTTTTACGAGGGCCGCAGTGTAGCAGCGGCCGGCCCGTCACTTGCGCCGTCACTTGCGCCGTCACTTGCGTCGTC
>JANOLA010000115.1:0-7921 GCA_031419535.1 Burkholderiales bacterium
CGAAGCTCGTCTCCAGGAAGTCGAAGTCGCAGCCCTCGTTAGCCTGCTTGATGTGGCGCGAGAACATCCAGCCGTAGCCGCGCTCGTAGCGCCTCGGCGGCGCGGTCCACGCGGCGCGGCGTGCCGCGAGTTCAGCGTCGCTCACGTCGAGGTGAATGCGCCTCGCGGGAACGTCGACGCTGATGCGATCGCCGGTTGCAACCAGTGCCAAGGGGCCGCCGACGTAGCTCTCCGGCGACACGTGCAGGATGCAGGCGCCGTAGCTGGTGCCCGACATCCGTGCGTCCGAGATGCGGATCATGTCGCGCACGCCCTGCTTGAGCAGCTTCGTCGGGATCGGCAGCATGCCCCACTCCGGCATGCCCGGCCCACCCTGCGGACCGGCGTTGCGCAGCACCAGAATGTGCTCGGGCGTCACGTCGAGGTCAAGGTCGTCGACCGCCTTCTTCATCGACGGGTAGTCGTCGAACACCAGCGCCGGACCGGTGTGGCGCAACAGATGCGGCGCGCAGGCGCTGGGTTTGATCACGCAGCCCCCCGGCGCGAGGTTGCCGCGCAAGACGGCCAACGCACCTTCGGCGTAGATCGGTTTGTCGAGCGGCCGGATCACGTCGTCGTTGTAGACCTCGGCGCCGGCCAGGTTCTCGCCGAGTGTGTGGCCGTTGACGCTGCGCGCGTTCAGGTCGAGGTGGTCATGAAGCCGGCTCATCAGGCCAGGCAAGCCGCCCGCGTAGTAAAAATCTTCCATCAGGTAGGTGTCGCCGCTCGGCCGGATGTTGGCCAGCACGGGCACCTTTCGGCTCGCGGCATCAAAATCGTCCAGTCCCACCGCACAGCCGGCGCGGCGCGACATCGCCACCAGATGGATGATTGCGTTCGTGGAGCAGCCCATCGCCATCGCCACGGCGATGCCGTTCTGAAAGTTGGCGCGCGTCAGCAGCGCTTTCGGCGTCAAGTCGTCCCACACCATCTGCACGATGCGCTGGCCGCACGCCGCGCTCATGCGAATGTGGTTCGCGTCCGCGGCGGGAATCGCCGACGCGCCGGGCAGCGCCATGCCAATCGCCTCGGCAATGCCCATCATCGTCGCCGCCGTGCCCATCGTCATGCAGGTGCCGTGGCTGCGTGCGATGCCGGCTTCCACCTCGGCCCACTGCGCCTCGCTGATGCGGCCGGCGCGGCGCTCGTCCCAGAACTTCCACGCGTCGGAACCCGAGCCGAGCACCTTGCCCTTCCAGTTGCCGCGCAGCATCGGCCCAGCGGGCAGGTAGATGCACGGCAGGCCGGCGCTGAACGCGCCCATCAGCAGGCCCGGTGTCGTTTTGTCGCAGCCGCCCATCAACACCGCGCCGTCGATCGGATGGCTGCGCAGCAACTCTTCGGCTTCCATCGCGAGGAAGTTGCGGTACAGCATCGTCGTCGGCTTGACGATCGGCTCGGACAGCGAAATCGCCGGCAGCTCGACTGGAAAGCCACCCGCCTGCCACACGCCGCGCTTGACGTCTTCGACGCGCTGTTTGAAGTGGGCGTGGCATTGGTTGACGTCAGACCAGGTGTTGAGGATCGCGATCACCGGCTTGCCGGCCCAGTCGGACGCGGCGTAGCCCATCTGCATGAAGCGCGAGCGGTGGCCGGAGGAGCGTAAATCGTTCAGGGCAAACCAGCGTGCGCTGCGCAGGGTGGCGGGGGATTTTTCGGCCATGGCAAGCGCGATGGTAGCGGCGTGGCGGGCTGCTGCTGCCAAACCGACCCGTGAAGGCGACTTCGTGTCAAGGGTCAACCCTCCCCCTAGTCATAGGGATTGAGGCTTGTCGGATTGAAACGCTTAATTGGCTTGAGCCGGACTGATGACACCAAGGCGGTTTTTCAGACACGACGGAGCGGCGCCTCACGCACCGGTCTGCAACGAATTGATCGGGAGCAATTGCATGCGTCGCCGCGGATTTTTCGCTGCCTGGTTGGCCATGGCACCCTGCCTCGCGGTTCCAACGCGCAGCCATACCGCGCCAGGCGCCGCGGTGCCGAGCCGGACGAGTTTTCCAAACGTCGAGTTGCTGAACCAAGACGGTAAGAAGCTGCGCTTCTTCGACGACCTGGTACGCGGCAACCACACGACCGTCATCGGCTTCATCTATGCCCAATGCGGCGACATCTGCCCGCTGACGATGAGCAACATGGCGCGCGTGCAGGCCCTGTTGGGCGACAAGCTCGGGCGCGAGGTTCGTCTCGCGTCGATCAGCCTCGACCCCAGGCGCGACACCCCGGCCATCATGAAAGGCTACGCCGAGCGCTTCGACGCCGGGCCCGGCTGGCAATTCCTGACCGGTCGGCCCATGGACATTGACGCTGTGCGCCGCAAGCTCGGCGCCTACGACCGCGACCCGGCGATCGACGCAGACAAAACCCAGCACACCGGCCTGCTGACCTACGGCAACCAGGCGCGCGGGCGGTGGAGCCGGGTGTCCGCGCTGGCCGACCCACAGAAGATTCTTGCGAGCATCACGCGCTGGGTGTGAAAGGCCAGCCTGTCGGGCGGCGGACGGCGCGCCGACGGGTCATCAACAAACAAACGTCCTGGGAGGATCTCATGTTGAAACGTCGTACCTTTTCCAAATTCGGCTTGTGGGGCTCGACCGGAGCTCTCGTGTCGTGGCCAGCGCTCACGCGCGCGCAAACGGGTGCGGTGCTGACGCCGTTTCTCGACCCGCTCCCGCTTCCGCCGACACCTCGGGCGATCGAATGGAGTCCGGGCGCCCTGCCCTTCGCCGACCTCGATCCCGCCGCCAAGGCGTATGTCGATCCGACCCAGATCAAGGGCAAGGCGACGTTTTATCGCGTCGTTGCCGAAGTGCGCTCCGTCAGGTTCCATTCGCAATTGCCCGCCACCGAGATCTGGGGCTACCGCGACGGTCACCCCGATGCCACTGCGCCCTGGAACTTCGCGCTCGGGCCGACTTTTAAGCGGGCCGTCGTCAGCAACGCCTACAGCCCGACGATCGTGCGCCATGTCAACAATCTGCCGGCGCCGCAACACCATGTCGGTTTCGGCGAGCCGCGCAATTCAGTGCACTTGCACGGCGGGCACCAGGCGGCACGCTCGGACGGTTATCCGACTGACTTTACGCAGGCCGACGGCACGCCGTTCAAGGTGACGTTCGAACACGGCGAACATTTCGATTACCACTATCCGGGGCTCGTGCCCGGATTCCTCGACGACCTGCGCGCCGGCACGACGAACCAAACCGCCAACTCGGAACGCGGCTCCACGCAGTGGTACCACGATCACATCATCGACTTCACCTCGCAGAACGTCTATCGCGGCCTGGCCGGTTTCTATATCAAGTATGACGACCCGAAAGATATTGCCGACCCGCTTCTGCGCAAGCACATCCTCGACGTCAGCGACGAAAGGATCGATGCCGGGTATGCGCTGCAACTGCCCAGCGGCGCGTACGACATCCCGCTGGTGCTGCACGAAAAAACCTTCGGCCTGAACGGCGAGTTGATCTATGACGTGTTCAACCTCGACGGCTTTCTCGGCGAGAAATACCTGGTCAACGGCATGGTGCAGCCCTATCTCGCGGTGAAACGCCGTAAGTACCGGTTCCGCTTCCTGAACGGCTCGAACGCGCGCATCTACCAGTTGTTCCTGACCGACAAGAACGGCAAGACCTATCCGATGATGCAAATCGCCACTGAGGGCGGACTGATGGCGCGACCGGTGCGTGACCGCCCGAGCTTCCACTTGGCGATGGCCGAACGCATCGAGGTCGTGATCGACTTCAGCAAGTTCGCGCACCCGCAATTCACCGAGCTCTACATCGAGAACCGGCTGCTGCAAGACGAAGGGCGCGGCCCCAAGGGCAAGTTCGAGAAGCCCGAGCTGGCGGCGCGCGGCAAGCAGCTCTTGAAGTTCAAGCTGGAAGAGGAGGTCTACGACCCGAGCCGCGTGCCCGACGTGCTGCGCCCCTTCGAGCCGATTTCGGCGCAGGAACTGAGCCGTGCCCCGATCCGCAATTTCGTGTTCGAGCGCGGCAACGGCCAGTGGCAGATCAATGGCAAGCTGGCCGGCGACCTGAGCCGCATCGTTGCGGAGCCGGTTCTGGGTCAAGGCGAGATTTGGCGCCTGATCAACAAGTCGGGCGGTTGGTGGCACCCGATCCACGTGCACCACGAGTTCGCGCGCGTGCTCAAACGCAACGGCAAGGTGCCGTTCGACGGTGTCAACGGCGTCGACTTCGGCCAAAGCGTCGAGCGCGACGGCATGGCGAAGAAAGACACGATGTCGCTCGGCCCGAACAGCGAGGTGGAAGTGTTCGTCAAGTTCCGCGACCATCGCGGGCCGTTCGTCTTGCACTGCCACAACATGGAACACGAAGACCACGCGATGATGGCGCGTTATGACGTGATCTGAACCCACGCGCGCGGACGCGGAGCTTCGCGACACCACGCGCGGGGGGTTCAGACTGACGGTTCGTCCGCGGCCTGGACTTGCGGTGCCTGCGGCGGCATCCTGACGATCGTCACCGGCACCGGCGCGGCGTGCAGCATTTCGTGCGACACCGAGCCGAGCATCGCGCGGCGCAGCCGGCCCATGCCGCGCGCGCCCATGATCACGGCGTCGCAGGCATAACGCTCGATGATTTCCAGCAACGTGTGCGCCGGATCGCCAGAGGCCAGTTCGCGCTCGTACTCGACTCCGGCGGCTTTTAGCAGCGCCTCGCCGGCCTCCAGCGAATGCGCGCCGGCCGCGCCGCTGACGCGCTCAAGCACGTCGGCGTCGGGCGCGAGCACCATTTCGTACAGGTAGGTCGGCTCCTGCACGTTGGCGAGCACGAACTGGGCGCGCAGCCCTTCGCGCACCAGGTGCAAGGCGTGGCGTACGGCTTCAAGTGCGGGCTCGGAGCCATCGAGGGGGAGCAGGATTTTCATGGTCAACATTGCCTCCTTCGTCTGGAGCGAAGCCTAACGTGCCGACCCGCGATGCCCTTGCGAACGGTCAATTTGCCGCGCTGGTCGAGTCTCGCGTCTTCCACGCGCGCCTGCTTCATGGCACCGCGCTGGCCGGGCGCAGCACGCGCACCATGCGCCGCGCGGCGAAGCGCCCTTCGTAGTAGCCGGGCACGAGGATCGTTTCGCTGAAGCCCTGGGCGCGATAGAACATCAGCGCGGCTTCGTTGTCGGCGCGCAATTCGAGGTGGATCGAACCGATGCCCGCGACGCGGGCCGATTCGAGCAGCCACTCCAGCAAGCGCCGGGCAATGCCACGCCGCTGCTGGGCCGACTGCACGCACAGCAGGCTGAGGTGGGCGCGCTCGTCGCCGAACTGCATCACCGCAAAGCCGAGCAGTTGCGCGCCGTCACACGCGACGAGTGCGGCGGATTCGCTGTCAGCGATGAGCGCCGCCAAGCGCGGTGGGCTGTAGCGCCACGCCAGGCCGGCTTCGATCAAGTCGCGCGACATGCTGGCCATCGCCGGCGCGTCCTGTGCGCAGGCCAAGCGGAGGGTCACGGCACGGGCAACCATGGCGCGATTCTGCGCTCAGCGTGCGACTGCCGGTTGCGAGCTTGCGGGTGGGGGTGTTGGTGCTTCCTTCGGCCGCGCCTTCAGCCGTGCCTCGGACTGAATTTCATAGCGCACGTTCTTGTCGGGATCGGCGAAGCGCAGTGCCGTGCCTTCCCAGTCGTAGGCCGCGGTGAAGCCGTCGATCTGCATCGCGCCTTGTTTGAGCACCACCTCGACTTGGCCTTTGCGCAAGCTCAGCGAATAGACAACGTCGCTGATGCGCACCCGGGCCCGGTTGCGGCCGGTCCACTCGATTTGCGCCGGCCCGCATGCCGGCTCGGCGCCCGCGACGGTGACACACATCCGAGCTGCGTAACGGCCCGCTGCCGGAGGTGCTGCCGCCGCGGCCGTTGCGCAACTCAGCCAGGCGATCGTCCAGGCGCCTCGGGCGGCGCGCCGCCAGCGCGCGGGAGCCAAGCGCGCCTTATTGAAGCAGCCCTTCGGCCTTCAGCGCCGCTTGCACCGCGGGGCGAGCTTCCATGCGTTTCATGAATTCGCCGAGGTGGCGGTAAGCCGAGATGTCGATGTTCAGCGGCTGGGTCCAGCGTGTCACGGTGTAAAGGTACGCGTCGGCGACGCAGAACTCGGCGCCCGTCAGGTACTGGCGACCTTCGAGTTGCGAGTCCACCCAGCGGTAACGGTCGAGCAGCTTGGTGCGGAAGATCGCCTTGGCTTCCTCGGGCATCGCCGGATTGAACAGTGGGCTGTAGGTCTTGTGCAATTCGGTGCCGATGAAGGTGAGCCACTCCTGCACCCGCGAGCGCGCCATCGTGCCGTTGGGCGGCGCGAGTTTCTTCGCCGGCACCTGGTCGGCGATGTACTGCACGATGGCAGGGCCTTCGGCGAGGCGCTCGCCGTTGTCGAGCTCGAGCAGCGGCACGTAGCCCTTGGGGTTGATCGTGTAGTAGTCGGTGCCGTCGGCCAGCTTGTGCGTCTTGGTGCTGGCCAGGACGGGCTCGAACGGCAGGCCCGATTCGCGCAATACGATGTGCGCAGACAAGGAACACGCGCCGGTGCTGTAGTAGAGCTTCATGGGTTTCCTTCGCTGGAAGTTCGGGGAGGCCGCATTAAAGCGCTAATTCGAATCCCGTGCCGGGCCACCGGGGTTTGCGGTTCGTGGCAGCATGCGGCCGCCCGGGCCTTGTGGCCGGGCAGTCCCTGTCGCAGACTTTGGATCCGATCATGTCGCCCACCACCACCACCACCACCCCAACCCCCACCCCCACCCGCATCGAGCGCTCGCGCGGCGTCGAACGCATCGTGCAAGGCCAGCCGACGTCCGATGGCGACGGCGTCAAGCTCACGCGCGTGCTAACCCAGCCGCTGCAAAGGCGCCTGGATCCGTTCCTGATGCTTGACGCCTTCGGCAGCGAATCGGCGGCCGACTACATCGGCGGCTTCCCCGACCACCCGCACCGCGGCTTCGAGACCGTGACGATCATGCTCGCCGGGCGCATGCGGCACCAAGACAGCGTGGGCAACGTCGGCCTGTTGGAGCCCGGCAGCGTGCAGTGGATGACCGCCGGGCGCGGCATCATTCACTCCGAGATGCCCGAGCAGGAACAGGGCCGCATGGCGGGATTTCAGCTGTGGGTCAACCTTGCCGCACAGGACAAGATGCAGCCCCCCGCGTACCGCGACGTGCCGCCCGGTGACGTGCCGGTGTTCGAGCTGGACAGCGGTGTCCGGGTCCGGGTGATTGCCGGCACCAGCCACGGCGTGGCCGGTGCGGTGACCCGCCCGACCACGCAGCCGCTGTGCCTGGACATCGCCTTGCCGCCCGGCACCCGTTTCGACGCTGCGGTCCCGCTCGGTCACAACGCGTTCCTCTATTGCCACGGCGGCGCCACGGTTCAGGTGGACGACGCGCCGGGGACGAGGGTTGAAACCGAACGCATGGCCATTTTGGGCAACGAGTCCGGCGCCGACGGCGTGCGCCTGAGCAACCCGGCCGACTCGAACCTGACAGCCCATGTGCTGCTGGTCGCGGGCCGGCCGTTGAACGAGCCGATCGCGCAATACGGTCCGTTTGTCATGAACAGCCAGCGCGAATTGCAGCAGGCGGTGGCGGACTACCAGAGCGGCGTGCTCGCGGCCGGAAACGTCTGAGCGACACTGCGCCATGAGCTCCCTGCACGAAAGACTGCGCGCGCTGACGCCGCAGCGCCTGAAGGCGATCCGACGCGGCATCGAAAAAGAAAGCCTGCGCGCGCAGCCCAGCGGTGAACTCGCGCTGACGCCGCACCCGGCGGCGCTCGGCTCGGCGCTCACGCACCCGCACATCACCACCGACTTCAGCGAGTCGCAGCTCGAGCTCATCACCGGGGTGCACGCGGGCGTCGAGTCGTGTCTGGA
>JANOLA010000116.1:0-2101 GCA_031419535.1 Burkholderiales bacterium
GCGTCATCGCGCCGTCGTAGGGTTGCACACTGACCTGGCGGTAGGGCAGCGGGACGACGTTGCGTTGGTGGCGGTAGTGGAGGGTTGGAGTGGCCATCGGCGCGGCTTGCTCGAAAGTGTCATTCCAGACGGCTCAAACGCAATTCAGTGGCGAGCAAGCGAAAAACGCCGCTCATGGTCCGCTGGGCGCAGTTCTTTGAGGTGCACGCCCATCGGGTCGAGCTTGCGGATGAAGGCGATCGACTCCGGGTCGGGCAGCGGCGCGAAGCCCAGCTTGTCGGACACGCGCAAGGGGAAGCCGGTGTTGGCGGCGACTTCATCCACTTCAACGTCCGGGTAGACGCTCAGCAGTCGCGCGTGGCCGTCGGCGTCGAAGTCGAACACGCCCAGCTCCGTGACCAGGCAATCGGGCCCGCCGCCGCGGTGGCCGAGCTGTTTGCGGGTGCGGCCGTCGGCGGCGCGGTGGCCGAGGCTGGTGACGAAATCGCATTTCTCGACCAGGCGCAGCAGGCGCTTGCCGCTCCTGCCCGGTGGGCTGCGGTGCGCGGTGGTCCAGAGCGTGAAGTTGCCGACGTCGCACGACAGGTTGCAGCCGCCGCCACCGCCGGGTAGCTTGAGTGCCAGTTTGTCGTCAGTGCCCATGCGCGTGACGTTGGCGCTGCCGTAGGCGTCGATCTGCAGGCCCGACAGGAACATGCGGTCCATGCGGCCCGAGGCTGCGAGGTCGAACAGTTCTTCGATGTCGAGCGAACACTCCGCGCCCCGGTCCATCACCCAATCGTTCGACGTGGGAGTGAGGAACGGCGGGCGCGGGTTCAGGCCGTAGGTGGCGCCGGCAACGAACACGAGTTCCGGTGCGTGGCTGCGCTTGGCCAGGTGCAGCGCGAGTTGCACCAGCGGCGAGCCGTAGCCGTGAAACGCGAGCGTTGCGTTGCTGACGCTGCGCGCCAGGTTGAAGATCATCGCTTCGCCGAGCGTGCAACTGCCGATCACGCCGCCACTCCTTCGTACAACTGCATCCAGGCAGCGTCGCCCGCTTTCCAGCCCTCAATGCGCGCGCGCGCCGCGGCGCCGCCGATGCGCTCCAGGTACTGCGCATGCGTCGTGCAGCCGAACACAAAGGGCTCCAGGTACTCGGCGCGGAATGCATCGGCGCTCTTGCTCGCCGCCGCGTGGTAGGCTGCGGTGTGCGCGCGGTCGTAGGCGTAAAACGGATAACACGCCGTGGGGTGCGCGCCCATTGGCACTTCAGCCAATGCGGCAACGTAGAAGTAGGGGACGTTCGCGCCGCCCTTGGCCTGCAACTCGTCGTTCGAGACGATGCGCTCGACGCTCGCGATCACCTTCACCGCCGCACGCGCCGACAGAATGTCCGCCACCGGCGGGCCCTCGATACGCAGGTTGCCGTGCGAATCGCCGTACTGCGCATGGATGATCGCGACGTCGGGTTTCAACGCGGGAACGAGCAGCAGCTCGTCGCCGGTGAACGGGCAAGTCATCGGTTTGTATTCGGGGTGGAGCTTGGCGAAGTCGGTGCCGCGGATCGATCGCACCGGCAGGAACGGCACGCCGGAGACGGCCGCGCGCAGTTGCTGCACCACCGTGTAGCAGCAGGTGTCGGCGACTTCGACGGCGCCCGATTCGCAAGCGCGACGGTAGTTCGGTGCCATGCCGAAGTCTTGCTCGAAGCCGACATAGCTTTCGAGCGATTTCGCCACCATGCCGGCGCCGCAAAGCAGGTCGATGTCGATGCCATGCGCCGAGCCGACGACTGCCAGGTTCTTGCGGCCGGCGCGAGCGAGGGTGCGCAGAATCGCCATCGGCTCGCGCGACGACAGGCCACCGCCGACGGCGAGCAGGTCGCCGTCTTTCACATGCGCGGCAAGGTCTTCCAGCGCGACGCGCTTGTCGCTGGCCGAAAACGCAGCACTCATATGGCGGTCATCCCTCCATCCACGGCAAAGATCGACCCGACGCAGAAGCTCGCCGTGTCCGACAGCAGAAACGTCACCGCTTCCGCCAGCTCCTCTGGCTTACCGAAGCGCCCGATCGGGTACTTCGCGAGGCGCTTGGCCATCGCTTCGTCGCTCGTGTCGCTGCC
>JANOLA010000117.1:0-2873 GCA_031419535.1 Burkholderiales bacterium
GATGGCATTCGCGACGGCCTGAGTTTCCAGACGCTGCTCGGCGTCACCGGTTCGGGCAAGACGTTCACGATGGCCAATGTGATCGCGCGCATTGGCCGCCCGGCCATCGTGTTCGCGCCGAACAAGACGCTGGCGGCGCAGTTGTACGCCGAGTTCCGCGAGTTCTTTCCGAAGAACGCGGTCGAATACTTCGTCAGCTACTACGACTACTACCAGCCCGAGGCCTACGTGCCGCAGCGCGACTTGTTCATCGAGAAAGACAGCTCGATCAACGAGCACATCGAGCAGATGCGGCTCTCGGCCACGAAGAGCCTGCTCGAGCGGCGCGACGTCGTGATCGTCGCCTCGGTGAGCGCGATCTACGGCATCGGCAACCCGGGCGACTACATGCAGATGGTGATGCTGCTGCGCGCGGGCGACAAGATCGGCCAGCGCGACGCGATCGCGCAGTTGATCCGCATGCAGTACCAGCGCAACGAAACCGATTTCAGCCGCGGCACGTTCCGGGTGCGCGGCGACACGATCGACGTGTTTCCCGCCGAGCACTCGGAGCTCGCCATCCGCATCGAGCTGTTCGACGACGAAGTCGAGTCGCTGCACCTGTTCGACCCGCTCACCGGCCAGATCGTGCAGAAGGTGCCGCGCTTCACGGTATTTCCCAGCAGCCACTACGTGACGCCGCGCGAACGCGTGGTCGCGGCGATCGAAACCATCAAGGAAGAACTGCGAAACCGCGTCGCCGAATTCGTGGCCGCGGGCAAGCTGGTCGAGGCCCAGCGCCTGGAGCAGCGCACGCGCTTCGACCTGGAAATGCTCCAGGAAGTGGGGCACTGCAAGGGCATCGAAAACTACACGCGCCACCTGTCGGGCGCGTTGCCCGGCGAGCCGCCGCCCACGCTGGTGGACTATCTGCCGCCCGATGCGCTGATGTTCCTCGACGAATCGCATGTGCTGATCGGCCAGTTCAGCGGCATGTACAACGGTGACCGCTCGCGCAAGACGACGCTCGTCGAGTACGGGTTTCGGCTGCCGAGTGCGCTCGACAATCGGCCGCTCAAGTTCGAGGAGTTCGAGCGCAAGATGCGCCAGGCCATGTATGTGTCGGCCACACCGGGGGCGTACGAAGAACGCACCTCGGGCCAGGTGGTGGAGCAACTCGTCAGGCCGACCGGTCTGGTGGACCCGAGCGTCGAGGTGCGGCCTGCAGCGCGCCAGGTGGATGACGTGTTGCAGGAAATCCGCCTGCGCGTCGAAATGAAAGAGCGCGTGCTGATCACGACGCTGACCAAACGCATGGCGGAGCAGTTGACCGACTACCTCGCCGAAAACGGCGTCAAGGTGCGCTACCTGCACAGTGACGTCGACACGATCGAACGCGTCGAAATCCTGCGCGACCTGCGCCTGGGCAGCTTCGACGTGCTGGTGGGCATCAACCTGTTGCGCGAAGGGCTCGACATTCCGGAGGTGTCGCTCGTCGCGATTCTCGACGCCGACAAGGAAGGCTTCCTGCGCTCCGAGCGCAGCCTGATTCAGACGATCGGCCGGGCCGCGCGCCATCTGAATGGCGCGGCGATCCTTTACGCCGACAGGGTGACCGACTCGATGCGCCGCGCGATCGACGAAACCGAGCGCCGCCGCAACCGGCAGATCGCGAGCAACCTCGCCGATGGCATCACGCCGCGCAGCATCAGCAAGAAGGTGCGCGACCTGATCGACGGTGTTTACAGCGAGAAGGGCGCCAAAGACGACTTGAAGGCGGCGAACGACGCCGTCGGATTGTTGGGTTTGAGCGAAAAGGACCTGGGCAAACGCATCAAACAGTTGGAAAAGCAGATGTTCGAGCACGCCCGCAACCTGGAATTCGAGAAGGCAGCGCGGGTTCGCGACGAGTTGGCGCGCCTGCGCGAGCAGGTTTTCGGTGCCAGCGTCGCCGACCCTGTGCCGGTGCCAGGCGAGAGCCAAACTGCGAACCGGCGCCTCTAGTTCGCCCAAAGTCTAGGCAGGCTGGGCGCGCCTTGTCAGTGGCTGCTATCGAAAACCACGGAACTTGTTGGGTCAAACCCGACCAAATCAGTCGGCTACACATATACTCGACTAATTCAGTCGGGCTCTAGGAGATTCTCATGCGCTTGACCACCAAAGGCCGCTTCGCGGTCACTGCAATGATCGACTTGGCGTTGCGCGAGCACACCGGGCCTGTGGCGCTGGCGGCGATCAGCGCGCGCCAGCAAATTTCGCTGTCTTACCTCGAACAACTGTTCGGCAAACTGCGCCGCCAGCAACTCGTGGAGAGCACGCGCGGCCCAGGCGGCGGCTACTCGCTGGGGCGCAAGGCGGATGAGATCACCGTCGCCGACATCATTCTGGCGGTCGACGAACCGCTGGACGCCACCGGCTGCGCGGGCAAGGAAAACTGCATGGGCGACGACACCGGCCGCTGCATGACGCACGACCTGTGGGCGACCTTGAACTCGAAGATGATCGAATTCCTGAGTTCCGTGTCGCTGCGCAAATTGGTTGAAGACCAGGTCGCCAAGGGCGTTTCGATCGTTGAAAGCCCGATGAAACGCGCCATTTCGAGCCAGCCCGTCGTCAAGCCGATCAAGATCACCGCGCCGAATTCGGTGTTCGCCTTCGGCGCTGCGTTCGCCAAATAAGGTTCATTCAAGTCGACCCACCGCCCGCATTGCCTGCCATGGACATGTCTCCGCACTTTCCGATCTATATGGACTACGGTGCTACCAGCCCGGTGGACCAACGCGTCGTCGACGCGATGATTCCCTGGTTGCGCGAGCACTTCGGCAACCCCGCGTCGCGCAGCCACGCCTGGGGCTGGGAAGCGGAAGCGGTGGTTGAAAAGTCGCGCGGCCAGG